>NZ_JAUCDN010000488.1:0-1505 GCF_034675085.1 Devosia sp. | reverse complement strand
GGCCGCTGGCCCGACGATTGGCATTCTTGGGGGAATGTATGAAGCGTTTTGTGACGGGGGCGGTGCTGCTGGCTGGCCTTGCCCTCGCCGGGCCCGCCATGGCCGTGCCGGGGCAATGCTCGATGACCGATTACGGCAGCTTCGCCTGTGACGTCACCGCCGATGGCGGCGGCATCACCTTCGCCCTGCCGGACGGCCAGGTCTTCGTCTTCGCCCATGTGGCCGATGGCGCCGGGCCGGGCTATCTGATCGCTCCCGGTCGCCTGCCCCACGCGCTGGGCGCTTTCGAGCCCATGCCCGCCGAGCCCGGCTGCTGGCATGACGCCCAGGATAAGCGCAAATTCTGCGCCGCCATTCTTCAATAGGTCCGGTTTTCGCCCTGGAGGCCCCATGACAGCCCGCCCTTTCATCGTTGAAACGGGCGGCGCCCGCATTTCCGGCCTCGCTGAGGGCGAGGGGCTGGCGGTGGTGTTCCTGCATGCCGGGGTCTGCGACAAGCGCATGTGGACCGCCCAGATGGCGGCGGTGGCCGAGGAGGGCTGGCAGGCCATAGCCTATGACCGGCGGGGCTATGGCGACACCGAAAGCGCGGATGTGCCCTTCAGCCATATCGATGATCTCGAAGCCGTGCTGGCGGCGCGCGACGTCCATGCCGCCATTTTCGTCGGCTGCTCGCTCGGCGGCGGGCTGGCACTGGATTTCGCCCTGCGTCACCCCGGCCGGGTGCTGGGCCTGGCCGTGATCGGCACCTCGGTGACCGGCGCCCCCTGGAGCGCCACGGCCGCCGAGACGCAGATCGAGGCGGCCGAGGAGGATGCCTGGGAGCGCGGCGATCTCGATATGGTCAACCGCGTGCAGGCGCACCAATGGCTGGATGGTCCCCGCGCTGGCAGCGGGCGGGTGGAGGGGGCGGCGCGCGCGCTTTTCCTCGATATGAACGCCCGGGCGCTGTCCAAGCCCGAATTGGCCGGCGAGGAACGCCCGCCGCTGGCCTGGTCCCGCGTCGGGGAGGTCAACGCTCCCACGCTCCTGCTGGTCGGCGACGAGGACTTCACCGCCATCATCGACCGGCACGACCATCTCTCGGAGGAAATGCCCAATGCCTTCGCGGCGGTGCTGGAAGGCGTCGCCCACATTCCCAGCCTGGAACGGCCCGACCTGGTCAATTCCATGCTGCTGGAATTTCTCGATGTGCTGGCGGGTGACGACGACGAGGAGGAGTACGCCTAGATCATTTCACCGTTTAGTGGAAACGGTGAAACGCTCTAAGTGTTTGTTTTATCGCGTTTCCGAACCGGAAAACCGGTATCCACTTTTCCTGGAAACGCTCTGGCATACCTCGACGACCGCGCTATCGCGCCGCTTACACCGCCAAAATCCCGTCCAGATGCTTGTCGATCTGGCTGGTGGGCAGGTTGGTCAGATCCTTGTTCAATTCTCCGACGATGACCTTCTTGACCGTGGGGGAGATGGCCTTGCGGATGTCGCCCAGGGCGATGGGGGCG
>NZ_JAUCDN010000487.1:0-1506 GCF_034675085.1 Devosia sp. | reverse complement strand
AACTGGCCATCGGGCGAGGAGACCATCTCGTCCGCCGCCCCGGCCAGCACGTTGACATCGATGCTGGCGCGCTGGTCGAGCGTGAGGATCTCGATGGGGCGCGGCTCGGATGCCCCCGGCGCGCGCACATAGATGCGCCCGTCGAAACCGAAGGCCAGCGTGCCGTCATCGGCCACCGAAAGATCGTGGACCGGCCCGCCCTCGAAAAAGGTGAGCTGGGTCTCTTCTCCGGTCTGCATATCGGCCTGCCAGGCATTGAGCCAGCCCGAGGCTTCGGAGAGATAATAGAGCGTGGCGCCATCGGCGCTCCAGACCGGGCTCAGCCGGTCCACCCCATCGACGGAAAACAGCCGGTCGTGATGGCCGGACACCGCGTCATAGAGCCAGATCTGGCGGGCATTGGCGGCAACGCGATGCTGGCGCGTCGCCGGATCGGCGGACGGGTCGTAGACATAGGCCAGCCGGTCCTCGGCGCGGTTCCAGCGCGCCTCAAGCGCATAATTGGGCAGCACCAGGCTTTCGCGCCCGCTCTCGATATCGACGGCATAAAGCTGCGGCTTTTCCGAAAGCGCCCCCTGCACGCTGCGCTCGGCATCGCCCAGGCCCAGCGCGGTGAACAGAATGGCCTTGCCATCGGGTGTGAAGCTGGTGGGCACCTCCCCCGCGATCGACCAGCTCATGCGCTGCAAGGTGCCGGAGAAATCGGCGACATAGATATCGTCCCCGCCATTGACGTCGGAGGCGAAGGCCAGGCGCTCCGAATCGGGCGACCATACCGCGCCATGGCTATAGGCGCCCTGCGGGCTCAGCGGCACGGCCAGCCCCCCTTCGGCATCGACCAGGAAGATCTGCCCGCGATGGGTGAAGCTCAGCGTCTCCCCATCGGGGGCGATGGCGGCATGGCGGATCCAGCGCGGCTGTTCGCCCACCGGCTGGGCCAGCACCGGCGTGGAAGCGGCAAGCAGCGCCAGGGCCGCAACGGCCCCCAGAGGTTTCAGCATGATCGTCAATTCCCCAAAACGAGGCGCCCCGGAAGGGCGGGGCGCAAATCACATCAACCAATAGAAGCCGGGTAAAGACTTGCTGAATCCCGCCGCATTTTTTCCAGCCGCCCTGTCATCGCCCCCGCCGCGCAAAGCGCCCTTGCGTCACCGGGGAAAATGGCGCTATGTGCCGCCAGCAAAGGTGTACCCACCAGTACGGCGAGGAGCTTTCCCATCATGGCCACCCATTCCCTTTTCCTTCTGCCCGGCGACGGCATCGGCACCGAGATCATGGTGGAGGTGGAAAAGCTCATCGCCTGGACGAACAAGGAGGGTCTCACCGATTTCTCCACCGACCGGGGCCTGGCGGGCGGATCGGCCTATGACGCCCATGGCGTGGCCATCACCGATGCGGACGTGGCCAAGGCGAAGGCGTCCGACGCGGTGATCTTCGGCGCCGTGGGCGGACCGAAATGGGACGACGTGCCCTATGAGCAGCGCCCGGAAGCCGCGCTCCTGCGCC
>NZ_JAUCDN010000486.1:0-1508 GCF_034675085.1 Devosia sp. | reverse complement strand
CAGACCTGGTTCGTCTATGACGAATTGCGCAAGCTGCTCGCGGCCAATGGCGCCTCGATGGACGATGTGCTGTTGTCCACCGTCTATCTGGCCGATGTGCGCGACTTCCCGGTCTTTCACCGGGTGCACCGCCATTTCTTCCCCAATGACGACGTGGCGCTGGCCGTTTCCGGTTTCGACGAAGTGGGCCATCGCGGCTGCAAGATCGAGATCGAACTGACGGCGGCGGTCGGCGGCAGCGGCAAGCGCCGGGCGGTCAAGTGGTCCATGCCCGCCCCGCTGGGCGCGCCGGCGGCGGTCGGCTACGGCTCGCTATTGTTCTATTCGGGCATGGTCGGGCTCGATGCGGGTGGACGGCTGGTGCGTTCTTCCGCCGATCTGGACGGGGCGGCCCGCGCCGTGGCCTCACGGCTCGAGGAGATCGAAACCCGACCCGGCTTCGCCGCCCAGTGCTGGGCCTGCTTCGAGCAACTGGCCGTCGCGGCCACGGCCGCCGGTTCGGACCTCGCTCGGCTGGTCAAGCTCACCGTCTATCTGCGCGAGGCGGCCGATCTCAATGTCTTCGAGGCCATTCGCCGCGAATTCATCGCCGACGCGGACCTGCCGGCGCTTGAATGCGTCGCCGTGCATGGCCCCGGCCCGGTCGCACGGGCCGAAGTGCAGTTCGAGGCCATCGGCAGTGTCTGAGCCGCTGAACGCCGCCCTCGGCGTAGGCGGCCTCATCATCGATCATATCGGCATCGTCGTCCCCGACCTGGGGGCGGCGATCGCCTTTTACCGCAATGCCATGGGCTGCACCATCGGCGCGACGGTCCTGCTCGAAGAGCACGATATCGAGGTGAGCTTCGTCGAGTTCGCCAATGCCCGCATCGAGCTGATCGCCCCGCTGGGCCGGCGCAGCCCTCCGCGCAGCCTGCTGGGCGCGCACACCAGCGGCGATTTCCTCGCCCGCTCGCCCCAGGGCGGGCTGCATCATGTGTGCTATCTGGTGCCGGACCTGTCGGCAGCCCTGACCCGGCTCGCCCGCCTGGGCGTCATGCCGCTCGGCAGCGGCCGGCCGGAGATCGGCGCCAGCGGCAAGCCCATTATCTTCCTCGACCCCGCCACCACCGGCGGCACGCTGGTCGAGCTCAAGCAGGCTGGGTAAGGCCATCTTTTCCCGGAAACAATGAGGGGCCGGAGCAATGCTCCGGCCCCTCTGGCCGTCTGTCCGGGGAGGATCAGAACACCGACCAGATATCGTCCTTGGCGCGCAGATCGTCTGCCGGGGCATCATAGACGATGCTGCCGGAGCGGAAGACGATGGCGCGCTGCACGATGGCCAGCGCGATCATCACGTTCTGCTCGACCAGCAGCACGGTGGTGCCGAAGCGGCGATTGATCTCGACCAGCGTCGAGAGCACCTTTTCGGCGGCGACGGGCGAGAGGCCCGCCGTCGGCTCGTCGAGCAGGATGGCCTTGGGCTGGGTGATGAGCGCCATGCCCACCGCCAGCAATTGCTGCTCGCC
>NZ_JAUCDN010000485.1:0-1552 GCF_034675085.1 Devosia sp. | reverse complement strand
ACATCCAGCTCAGCCCGCGCGGCACCGAGCCGGTATTGTTCTCGCGCAGGGTGAACTCGAACATGTTGGCCGCCGCTTCGAGCTGTTCGGGGGCGAAACCGCGCGCGGCGATCTCGCCCAGGCTCGAAAGGATCAGCGCTTCCACCCTGTCGGCATTTTGCGGGTCCACGCCCTTGAGCCCGAAACTGGCCATGGGCTGGCGCAGGCCCAGCCCGATGCCGCTCCCCGTCAGCCCCTCGCCCAGCCCCGATTCGGTCAGCGCCTTGCGCAGGGGCGCGGCGGGCGTGCCCACCAATAGATAGCTCAGCATGGAATGGCTCAGCGTCTCGGCCCGGTCCGCCGGCTCGTCCAGCATCCAGTTGACGCTGACCATGCCGTCGCGGCGTTTGTCGGTGTCGATGGTGCCGGCATAATGCGCCTCGATCCGGCGCGGCGCGTTGAAGCGCGGCTGCAAGGGGATTTCTCCCGCCGCCGGCGCCGCCTCGAACTGGCTGAAATAGGCGTCCAGGATCGCCAGCCGCCGCTCGGCGTCGTCATCGCCCGAAAAGAAGGCCCGCGTATTGGAGGGATGGTAGAAGGCCCGGTGGAAGGCCCGGAACTGCTCATAGCTCAGCGCCGGAATGTCCCTGGGGTCGCCCCCCGCATTCACCCCGTAAATGGTGTCGGGATAGAGCGAGCGCTGCGCCACGTCGCGCAGCACGGCGTCGGGCGAAGAAAACGCCCCCTTCATTTCGTTGAACACCACGCCCTTGTAGACCAGCGGCGCCCCGGCCTCGGCCAGTTCGTAATGCCAGCCTTCCTGGCGGAACGTATCCTCCTCGATCAGCGGGAAGAACACCGCGTCCAGATAGACATCCACCAGATTGTAGAAATCCTGCACATTCTGGCTGGCCACCGGATAGACCGTCTTGTCGGGGAAGGTCATGGCGTTGAGAAAGGTATTCAGGCTCCCCTTGATCAGCTCCACGAACGGCTTTTTCACCGGATATTTCCGGCTCCCGCACAGCACCGAATGCTCAAGAATATGCGCCACCCCGCTCGAATCGGCCGGCGGGGTCTTGAAGGTGATGCCGAACACCTTGTTCTCGTCGTCATTGACCAGGCTCACCACCTCCGCCCCGGTCTTTTTGTGCCGATAGACCAGCGCCCGCGAATTGACCTCGGCAATCTGGGCGTCGCGGACAAGCTCGAAGGCGGGATGGGACATGGAAACACTCGGGGAGGAACGGAAAGGATTATCCCAAGGTAAGCGCTGAATCAGGGCTTCGCTAGGGGCGGAGCCGGCGCGCTTGCTTCAGACCACCATCGGTGGCCGGGAAACCCTTCGTCGGCTCGACCACCGGCCCGCCGCTCCCCCTCGACGGGGAGTGTTCACTTCGGACGCCGGAGCCTTGGTTTTGAGTCTTCCCAAAACTCCGACGCTGCCCACGGGCTTGACCCGTGGGCCAGACTGGGAGCCCTTGGTGACTCTGCGTTTGCTGGGAGTGGCCCGCGGACCAAGTCCGCGGGAAGCGCCGGTGGGTGGGAGGGAACTGCCCGACAGAAAGCGCCT
>NZ_JAUCDN010000484.1:0-1557 GCF_034675085.1 Devosia sp. | reverse complement strand
CGCGGCCGCGTGTCTGACGCGCTGCTCAGGTCGGTCGGTTTCGATCCCAGGCTTTCACCACTTTGGCCAGACGCTGGAAACCCACCACCAGCTCCTTCTGAAACGCCACCTCGTCGTCCGTCGCCCCGATGCCCTGGCGGCGCACCACTGCGTCCTCGTAGTAGTGCGGAATCTCCGCAATGTCCAGGACGCCCTTCTCGTGAAGAGCAACCACCAGAGGCGTGATCGTGGCGAAGAGCTGGTCGATCGATATTTGCATGTCTGCCCCTTCCGGCCACGGTTGTGTGAGAACCACAAGCATCGAGCTTTCCTATGACCCAGACACTGGGGTTTTCACATGGGTAGCGCCGTCAGCGATGGCGCGTCGGGTCAAGCCAGGCGATGCCGCAGGAACCGTAAACAGCCATGGGTATGTGGTGATTTCTATTGGCCGCGTGAAGCACAAGGCACATCGCCTTGCGTGGCTCGCCGTGCATGGCGATTGGCCTAAGGGACAGATTGACCACATCAATGGAGTTAGGACTGATAACCGAATCGCCAATCTTCGCGATGCCACGAATCTGATCAATGCCCAGAACCGACGCCACGCAAACAGGAACAACAGCTCCGGCTTGCTCGGGGTCTGCAAAGCCACTAACGCAGATCGCTACGAAGCGCGGATTCGCATCGAAGGCAGCGTGAGGTATCTCGGTCGGTTCGAAACACCGGAGGCTGCCCACCATGCGTATTTGGAAGCGAAGCGTGTCCTTCATGTCGGAGCCGTCCTATGAAAGCGATTCACGGCCCGGAGAAAGCGGGCACCCCTTGCGCGCGGCATCACCGCGCCCCTCGTGCCCAGCGTTGCCCCCGCGCTGCCTCTTCCCGCCCGGCCATGGCAACACGCGCCACCGAGCACCGGATCACCAGCTCGCCTGCCTGCCAGGCCAAATCCAGCTTGCTGGTGATCAGCACGCGGGTGAGCTGGCCTGTGTCTGCGTCGACGTTATTCGACAGGGCCGAGCGGATGCTGGAGTGGAAGGGCGCCAGCGTGACTGGGCCTGCGGATGGGGTAGGGCGTGATGTGGTCATGCCTGCATCGTCGTGTTTCTCTGCCATCAGGGGATAGTCAAATGGCCTCAAAAAATTTGACGCGGGTTGACGACCAAGGCGAGCTTTCCCTGGCTCGACGTGCAGAGCCGAATGAAGTCCCCATCGAAATGATCCGGCGCCAGCGCAGCGCGGGAGCAGCATTCGCTTTGGCCTGCCAGTCGTCAGGGCTGGAGGACAAGGAGATCTATCTGGCCCTTGGTGTTGACGCCGGGTATTTCTCGCGCATCAAGGCGAGCTCGGCGACCCTGCAGGCCGACTTGGTGCGTCCTTTCTGCGAGGTGGTGGCCAACCGCATCTATCCCGAATGGCTCGCGTACCAGATCGGCTGCACTCTGGTGATCATCAAGACCGAGGCCGAGCGCCGCGCCGAAGAAGCGGAGCAGCGTGCAAAGACCGCCGAAGCCGAGAACCGCCTGCTACGGCAGCTGGTGCAGGGAAGGGCGATGGCATGAGCCCCAGAGCTCCTCT
>NZ_JAUCDN010000483.1:0-1561 GCF_034675085.1 Devosia sp. | reverse complement strand
CCGCCCAGGCCCAGCTCCGGCTGCAAGGTGGGCAGCTTGAAGTCCTCCGGCGTCACCTGTTCGATGACCTCGACCGCTTCCTGCACCTGCTCGGTGCCGGCCTTGGGAAACAGCAGCGGCGCCATGGCGAAGCCCACCACCACCAGCGCCAGCATGGCCCAGCCGGCGGCGGCCTTGTGCTTTTCGATGAAGCGGTTGGCCGCCGGGCCGAAGAAATAGAACAGCCCGCAGGGCACGAAATAGCGCGCGCCGCGCCCGATCAGCCCGTAGATGACGAAGGTCCACAGATCCAGCCCCGCCACCCCGCTGGTGATGGTGATCACCTTGTAGGGAATCGGCGAGATGGCGCCGATGATGATCATCAGCGGCCCATTGTCCTTGAAGCTCCGGGTCAGCGAGGCGAAGCCGTCGCCCGCGCCGTAGAAATCGATGATCGCCCGGCCCACCGTATCGAAGAGGAAATAGCCGATGGCATAGCCGGCCATTCCCCCCGTCACCGAGGCGATGGTGCAGATCGCGGCCAGCCGCCAGGCGCGCTTGCGGTCGGCCACGATCATCGGCGCCAGCATGATCTCGGGAAAGATCGGGATGATCATGGCTTCCAGAAAACACAGCAGAGCCAGGATCGGCTCGGCCAGTCTGTGCTGGGTGGCCCGTTTCAGCCGGTCGTAGAATTTGACCTTGGTCGGTTGCGCTGTGCTCTCGGTCATGCGGCCCTTGGCTCTGTGTCGGCGAAACGCATCAGAGCGCCCCGGTGGTTAATAGATCGCATAGAGCCCGCGCCGCGCGAATAAAATTCGCGTCAATATCCCCGCTCGCGGTCGACCACATTGACCAGCGGCTTGCCCGCCTCGTGGTCGGCGATGATGGCGGAGAAATAGCGCACCCCCGATTCGATGTCCGAAATGGCGGCGATATGGGGGGTGATGTAGCAGTTCTCGATGTCCCAGAGCGGGCTTTCGGGCGGCAGCGGCTCGGTCTCGAACACGTCCAGGCTTGCCGCTCCCAGCGTGCCGTCCTTGAGCGCGGCCACGATGTCGGCCTCCTTCTGGTGCCCGCCCCGCGCCGGATTGATGATGACCGGTCCGCCATCGAGCCGGCCGCGCCGCAGCTTGGCGAAGGTTTCGGCATTGAGGATGCCGGTGGTTTCCGGCGTCAGCGGCAGCAGGTTGACCAGGATGTCGGTGCCGGAGAGGAAGGCGTCGAAGCTCGCCTCGCCCACGAAGCTCTCCACCCCCTCGATGGCCTTGGGGCTGCGGCTCCAGCTGCGCAGGGTAAAGCCCAGCGGCAGCAGGCGTCGCGCCGCATCCTGCCCGAGCACGCCCATGCCCATGATGCCCACCGTGCTTTCGCTGGCCGAGGGCGGATAAAACTGGTGCCAGCGCCGCGCCTTCTGGTCGGCGCGAAAGCGGGTATGGAGCCGGTGATGCATGCTCACATGCGCCACCACATAATCGCTCATGCGCTGGCTGAGATCGGTATCGACGAATCGCACCACCGGCGCGTCGGGCAGGTGCTTGTGCCTGAGCAGGGCATCCACGCCCGCCCCCAGCGACAGCAC
>NZ_JAUCDN010000482.1:0-1579 GCF_034675085.1 Devosia sp. | reverse complement strand
CCTGAAATATGACTGGCTTTTGATGTATCGGCTCGGCGTCGAGATCGTGAATTGCGATGACACGATGCTGATTTCCTATGTGCTCGATGCCGGCACCGGCAGCCATGGCACCGTGGGTCATGGCATGGATGCGCTTTCCGAGCGCTGGCTCGGGCATGTGCCCATTCCCTACAAGGAGCTGACGGGCAGCGGCCGCAACCAGATCACTTTCGACATGGTCGATATCGAGCGCGCCACCGCCTACGCGGCGGAGGATGCCGACATCACGCTGCGCCTCTGGCAGGTGCTGAAACCGCGTCTCGCCGCTCGTGGTCTCGTTTCCGTCTATGAACGGCTCGAGCGCCCCATGATTCCGGTGATAGGCCGCATGGAACACCGCGGCATTGAGGTGGATCGACAAATACTGTCGCGCCTGTCCGGCGACTTCGCCCAGACTGCGGCGGCCATGGAAGACGAAATCTACGAACTGGCAGGCGAGCGCTTCACCATCGGCTCCCCCAAGCAGCTCGGCGACATTCTCTTCGGAAAGATGGGGCTTCCCGGCGGCAGCAAGACGAAAACGGGCCAGTGGTCGACATCCGCGCAGGTTCTCGAAGACCTGGCGGCGGCGGGCCACCCGCTGCCGCGCAAGATCGTCGACTGGCGCCAGGTGACCAAGCTCAAATCCACTTATACGGATGCCCTGCCCGGCTATATCAACGCAGAGACCGGCCGCGTCCACACCTCCTACGCGCTTGCATCCACCACGACGGGGCGGCTTTCCTCCTCCGAACCGAATTTGCAGAACATCCCCGTCCGCACGGCGGAGGGCCGCAAGATTCGCGCGGCGTTCATCGCGCCCAGGGGCCGCAAGCTCATCTCCGCCGATTACAGCCAGATCGAATTGCGGGTTCTGGCCCATGTCGCCGATATTCCCGAGCTCAAGAAGGCCTTCGCCGACGGGCTGGACATTCATGCTATGACGGCATCGGAGATGTTCGACGTACCGGTCGAAGGCATGCCCCCCGAGGTACGCCGCCGCGCCAAGGCGATCAATTTCGGCATCATCTACGGCATTTCAGCTTTTGGTCTGGCCAATCAGCTCGGCATTCCGCGCGAGGAAGCAGGCGCATACATCAAGCGCTAGTTCGAGCGTTTCCCCGGCATCAAGGACTATATGGACAACACCAAGGCGCAGGCCCGCGCCACGGGATATGTCGAGACGATCTTCGGACGTAGGGCCCATTACCCTGAAATCCGCTCGTCCAACCCTCAGCTGCGCGCTTTCAACGAGCGTGCCGCCATCAACGCTCCGATCCAGGGTTCGGCAGCCGATATCATTCGCCGCGCCATGGCCCGCATGGACGCCGCACTAGAGAATGCCGGGCTGGGCGAAGTGCAGATGCTCCTTCAGGTGCATGACGAACTGGTTTTCGAAGCGCCCGAAGAAGCGGTCGAGAAGGCTATTCCCGTCATTTGCGACATCATGGAAAACGCGGCACTGCCAGCCCGTGCGCTCTCGGTTCCCCTGCAGGTGGAAGCCCGTGCCGCCGACAATTGGGACGAGGCCCATTAGGCGAGGGGCGGGCGATTCCCCAGC
>NZ_JAUCDN010000481.1:0-1593 GCF_034675085.1 Devosia sp. | reverse complement strand
CACCGCCGGCAGCACCAGATGATGCATGCGCGTGGCAAAGCTGGCGCCGGGACCGCCATAACCGGAAGCATCGAACCAGCCCATCTTGACGGCGAAGACCTGCATGAGGATCAGCCCCAGCCAGAAGCTGGGCACGGAGGCGGCGAACATGGCCAAGGCCGTCGCCGCCTGGTCGAAGACCGAACCGCGCCAAGAGGCCGAGAGCACCCCCACGGGCAGGGCGATCAGCGTGGCGATGGCAAGCGAGAAGATGGTGAGGAAAAAGGTGGGCTCGGCGCGCTGCATCAGCGCCTCGGTGACCGGCATGTTGAGAAAGATCGACTGGCCGAAATCGCCGCGCAGGACGCCGCCGACATAGGACAGGAACTGCTGGGGGATGGAGGCATCGAGCCCCAGCCGCTGGCGCAGGTTGGCAATGTCGTCGGCCGTGGCGTCGGGTCCGAGCATGACGGCGGCGGGATCGCCGGGGGTGACGCGCACGATGACGAAGACGATGGTCACCACCAGCGCCATGACCACCAGCATGCCGAAAATGCGATTGAGCGCGGAGCGGATCATGGACTTGTTTGGGTCCTTGTTGAGGATCGGGCTGCCCGCCGCAGCAATTTGCGGCGGGCACAGGCAGGCAGGCGCCTATTCGGTGAGGTAGGCGTTCCAGAAATAGGGCCAGGGGGCAGGCGTCACGCCCTCCAAAGCCGGATTCTGGGCGGCCAGGGCGTTGAAATTGCCCACCTTGTAAGAGGGAGCCTCGTCAAAGATGACCCTCTGAACATCTTCGAACAAGGCAATGCGCTTGGCCGGATCGCTTTCGGCGTTAAAAGCAGTGACGACAGCGTGCTTGGCATCACTCACCCACCATCCGGGCGACGCGTCCGACATGACGGCGTTGAGCGAAGGCTCCGGCAGGAAGGGGCTGTGGGTGATGTAGATGTCCCACAGGGCCGGGTCTGCACGATTGGTAGTCAGGGTCGCCCATTCCACAACGTCGAGTTGCACCTTGAAGCCGGCCGCCTCCAGATAGGCCTGGGCCACCAGCGCCATCTTGTAATGGAACTCATATTGGCGGCTGGTCAGGATGCGCACCGGAGAGCCGTCATAATCGGCCTCGGCAAGCAAGGCCTTGGCAGCCTCGGTGTCGCCCTCGGGCTTGTAGGCATCGGTGCCGACCTCGCTATGCCAGACATAGCTCTCAGGATACCAGGCGCCGTCGATGGAGAAAAAATCCTCCGAACCGAAAGCGGCCAGCATCATGTCCTCGGGAGCGAGCGCGGCCTGGATGGCCCGGCGGACGCGAATGTCCGAATTGACCCCTTCCTTGGTGTTCATCACGAACATCGGCCAGCCGAATGGCGCCAGCACCACCGGATCGGTCGCACCATCGGCGATCTGCTGGTACGATTCAACCGGGATCTGATCGACATAGTCATACTGGCCGGCCATGGCCACGCCGATACGGGTGCTCGGATCAGGCACCGGCACGAAACGGATTTCGTCCAGATACTGGTTGCGGGCGCCGCCATAGCCATTGGGCTCGCCTTCAAGAGACTGGTAGCCGTCAAACCGCACCAGCTGGATATATTGGTCGGGCACCCG
>NZ_JAUCDN010000480.1:0-1602 GCF_034675085.1 Devosia sp. | reverse complement strand
AAATGCAGTCGGGCTGCGAGGTGAAGGCGACATAGACGAGATGGGCATTGGCCAGCACGAGGATGGCGACGATGCCCAGGCCGATCGCCCAGCCCAGAAGACGCCGCCGCCGGGGCGGGGAAGCGTCCTTTCCGGTCTGGCCGAGCGCCGCGCTCATTGCGCGTGGGCCCGCAAATCGACGACATAGAGCGCCATCAGGCGGATCTGGGCCGGGGTGAGACGCCCTTCCCAGGCGGGCATGGTGCCCTGGCGGCCATTATAGATGGACTGGCGGATGGAGGCGCGGTCCCCCCCATAGATCCAGAAGGCATCGGTGAGGTTGGGGGCGCCGGTCTCGACCATGCCCATGGCGTCCTCGCCATGGCAGGAAGCGCAGTTATCGGCGAACAGCGTCTCGGCCTGGGCCAGTTCGTCCCCGCTCAGGGTCTGGGCGCCGCTCAGGCCCTCGACATATTGGGCCAGCAGGCGAATATCGGCGCTGGGCAGCATCTGGTCGCGGCCGAAGGCCAGCATCTGGGCGAAGCGGGTTTCCCCGTGATTGGAATTGATGCCGATGCGGATGGTCTCGGCGACGGTGTCGATATCGTCGCCCCACATCATCGGGGACCGGGCAAGGTTGGGATAGCCGAGATTGCCCAGCGCCTGCGGGCCATGGCAGGCGGCGCAATTGTCGGCGAAGAGCACGCCGCCGGTCTGGCGCACCAGTTTCATGATGGCGTCGTCGGCTTCCAGGCTAGCAAAATCCTCATTGGCCAGCCGTTCGGTCCAGCCGGCGCGCTCGGCCTCGGCTTCCGCCAGGCTCTGGCGCACGGCCACCTGCTGGTCCACGCCCAGAAGGCCGCGGAAATAGGTGTTGATGCCGGGCCAGCTGGGCATGAGCACGGTCCAGGTGACGGCGAACAGCGTCATGGAGATGAGGAAAATCCACAAGGGCATCGGCACGGGCGTGTTCAGCTCTTTGATGCCGTTCCACTCATGGCCAGTGGTGACCTGGCCCGAGACTTCATCGCGTTCCTTCAGCGCCATGGCCGGTCTTCCTCTTCGAGCAGGGGCATCTTGGCGGCTTCATCGAAGCCCTTCTTGTTGGACGGCCAATAGGTCCAGGCCAGGCAGATCACCGTCATGCCCAGAAGGTAGAAGAGACCGAAGGACTTGGCGAATCCAACGACTGTGTCGTGATCGAAGGGCATCATTCCACCTCGGCGGTTTCGGTGGTGAACGCCGCGTCGGTCAGCGTTCCCAGCATCTGCAGATAGGCCACCAGCGCGTCCATCTCGGTCAGCCGGCCGGGCTGGCCGTCAAAGGCGCGGATATTGGTGGCATCGCCATAGCGCTCGGCCACGCCCGACGCCTCGGGGCTGTCGGGATTGGCCTGGCCATAGGCGTCGCGGCTGGCATTCTCGATCTGCTCGTCGGTATAGGGCACGCCCACGACGCGCAGCGCCCGCAGGTGATCGCTCAGATCGTCGATGCGCAACTGATCGCGCAGCAGCCAGCGATAGGCGGGCATCTTGGATTCGGGCACCAGGTCGCGCGGGTTGTAGAGGTGGGCGGTGTGCCAGGCGTCCGAATATTTGTTGCCCATGCGCGCCAGGTCCGGCC
>NZ_JAUCDN010000479.1:0-1621 GCF_034675085.1 Devosia sp. | reverse complement strand
CTGTTGCTCGACGAGCCGCTCAGCAATCTCGACGCCAAACTGCGCGTGGAAATGCGCAGCGAGCTCATGCGCATTCACCGCGCCACCGGGGCGACCTCGGTCTATGTCACGCATGACCAGGTGGAGGCCATGACCATGGCCACCCATGTGGCGGTGCTCAACAAGGGGCATGTGGAACAGTTCGGCCCTCCCGTGGACCTGCTGCGGCACCCCGAAACCACCTTTGTCGCCACCTTCCTGGGCACGCCGGCGGCCAATCTCATTCCGGCGATCCGGCGGGACCGCGCCTTCCTCTTCGAGGACAGGCCCATCGCCGCCGCGCCCGCCGGCATCGAGGATACCCGGGTGGAGCTGCTCTACCGCGCCCAGGATGTCGCGATCGGCGCCGTCGACGGCAGGCCCCAGCTCAGCGGCACCTTCACCGAGGCGGCCCCCATTGCCGGGCAGACCATGGTCACGGCGCTGGTTGGCGACATGCGGGTGACCGGCATGGCGGAGGGCTATTTCACCGCCACGCCCGGCACCGAGGTCACCCTGTCGCTGCTGCGCGAGCCGGACGGCATCTTCAACCAGGCCGGCCGGAGGATCGATCAGTGAGGTTCATCCTGTTGCGGCATGGCGAGACGCTGTGGAATGTCGAGCAGCGCCTGCAAGGCCACGAAAACTCCGAACTGTCCGAGCGCGGCCGCCAGCAGGCCCTGCGCTTCGCCAAATATGCCGCCGCCCTCAATCCCCGCCACGTGGTCTCCTCCGATCTGGGGCGGACGCGCGAAACCGCCCGGCTGCTGGGCTATGGCGAAGTGGCCTGCGACAAGCGCTTCCGCGAATTGCATATGGGCGAGTGGACCGGGCGCACCAAGCCCGAGCTGATCGCCAATCATGCCGAGGATTACGGCGCCTGGCGCGCCGGCCGCTTCACCCCGCATAATGGCGAGGACTGGGACGGTTTTCGCGCCCGCGTCGCCGAAGGCGTGCGCCACTGGCTGGCCCAGGCCGAGGGGGACGTTCTGGCGGTGGTGCATAGCGGCGTCATCCGCGCGGCCTGCGCCGAGTTCCTCGGCCTGCCCCCAGCCCTCACCGTTCCCACCACGCCGGGCGCGGCCGCGATCCTCAATTTTGCCGATTCCCGGGGGGGAGAGGCGAAACTGGAGGGCTACAATATCGGCGCCCTCGCCCCCGACGACTCCACCGCCGACTAAGGCTTTCACCGAACAGGCAGGAATTTGGCCGATGACGTCTTCCGGTACCTTCGTGCTGCTCGAATTGTTCGGCGGCATCGCCCTGCTGCTCTGGGGGGTCCGCATGGTGCGGACCGGCATCGTCCGGGCGTTCGGGGAAAGGCTCAACAGCTTTCTCGAGCGGCGGCTGGATAGCCCGCTCAAGGCGTTTTCCGGGGGCCTTGTCACCACCGCGATACTGGGCAGCTCCACCGCCATGGCCCTGATCGTGGCGGGCCTGGCCGCCAGTGGCGCCCTCAATGCGGTGACGGGCCTGGTCGTGCTGCTCGGCGCCGATGTCGGCTCGGCCGTTGTGGCGAGCCTGTTCGCCGCCGGCTCCTCGCTGGCCGCGGCGCTGGCCCCGGTGCTGCTGGTTGCCGGCTATCTGGTATTTTCCTTCTCCC
>NZ_JAUCDN010000478.1:0-1625 GCF_034675085.1 Devosia sp. | reverse complement strand
GTGCTGTTCGAGCTGGCCATGCAGCGCCCGCTCACCCCCGATGCCTTCGAAAAGCTGCGCGCCGTGCCGCGCGGCTTTGGCCGCAGCTCGGCCGCCGCCGAGATCATGGAATTGCTCAAGGCGGTCGAAGCCCTGCCCAAATCGGCCCTGCCCGTCATGCCCGAGCGCTATCGCGGCCCCTCGCCCAAGGGCGCCGTCGGCGATCTCATTCGCGTGCTGCTCAAATCGGTTTCCGAGCAGCATGGCGTGGCCGCCCGCATTGTCGCCACCTCCGACGACATCGACGCTCTTGTGCTTGACGACGAGGCCGACGTACCCGCCCTGAAGGGCTGGCGCCGCAAGCTCTTCGGCGAAAAGGCGCTGGACATCAAGCATGGCCGCATCGGCCTGGCCGCCACCGGCAAGGGCGTGGTGGAATTTGCCATTCCCGGCCGCGAAGCGGCGGAATAGGAAGAATTTCTTATCGGGCTGGAAGCGGCCCTTGGGGTTAAACGACGCGCACCGCAGAAAGCTTGAAGCCGGCGACGCCCGCCATTTGCTCCAGCCGTCCGCGCAGATGCTCGCCATCGAGAAAGGCCAGGTCCGCCGGCAGCATCAGCATCAGCCGGTTGTCAGCCACCTCGAAGCGGGTGCGCGCCAGGATGCCCGGCATGGCTGCCGTCATCGGATAGGCGACGCGGAACAGCGCTCCCACCAGCCGCGCCCTGGCGGTGATTTCGGGCGAGCCCAGCTCGGCCAGCGGCATCACCACCTTGTTCTTGAGCCCGTCATAGCGCACCGCCATCACCTGCGCCAAAAACGCCCGGCCGGGATGGTCTATCCCGCTGAGCGAGCCATAGGCCACCGAATCGACGCTCTGCGCGCCGCGATAATCGGGATGCACCCGCCAGCTGATGTCGGAAATCAGGCATGAAACCACGCGCAGCCGCTTTTCGGCAGCGCTTTCGGCCAGCCCGGTCGCCGCGAAGAACTGGGTGGTGAACGCCACGAGGTCATGCACATGCGCCGGCGAGCGCGAGCGCAGCACCGAAAGCTCCTCGGCCCCCTGCATCAGCGGGTCGATGGCCTGCTCGCGGGGGTCTAGCATACCGTAAAGATACCCCTCGCGCACGCCCAGCGCCGAAAACGCCACCGTGCCGAAATTGCCCGCCTTCAACGCCTCGGCCAGCACGGCGGCGCCGAACGGCACCAGCTCGCGCCGCGAGGTGCTCACCGCATCGGCATGCTTGTAGCCCTTGAGGCCGGGCGCGGCCACCAGATCGGCGCAGAAGCGGATCATGTCCTTGGCCGGCACCACATAGTGCTGCACCATATGCAGGGGATAGCCGCGCACCACCTGGTGCAGCTTGGCCAGCGAGCGCCAGGTGCCGCCCACGGCGATGAAAGCCCCGCCCGGCACCGCCTGGATCAGCTCCGACCCGGCCAGCCGCTCGCGCACGATCGCGGCGGCGCGCTCGGGCGAGCCCTCGCTGTCGTCCTGCAAGCGGATGACGCCGGTCTCGAACGATTCCCCGCCGGTCTGGTCGCTGGCGCTGGCGCGGAACAGCTCCATGCTCCCCCCGCCCAGGTCGCCGACTACGCCGGAAAAATCCAATACGCCCGCCGCCGCGCCCAGCGCCGCGTCA
>NZ_JAUCDN010000477.1:0-1639 GCF_034675085.1 Devosia sp. | reverse complement strand
TGGCCAAGGGGCTCAAGGTCATCGAATGCTTCGATGAGGAACATGCCCGCCAGTCGATCACCGACGTGGCCAACCGCACCGGGCTGGAACGGGCAACGGCGCGGCGGTGCCTGCTGACGCTTCTGCATCTGGGCTATGCCGCCTATGATGGGAAGTTTTTCCGCCTGACGCCGCGCGTGCTCAATCTGGGCCATTCCTATCTCGCCGCGACGCCCCTGCCCCGCGTCGTCCAGCCCTTTCTCGAAGAGCTGTCCGCCCAGGTCAATGAAAGCTCCTCCGCCGCCGTTCTGGACGACACCGAAATCCTCTATATCGCCCGCGCCTCCCATCGCCGGGTCATGTCGATCAATCTCGGCGCCGGCGCCCGCATGCCAGCCTATTGCACTTCCATGGGGCGCATCCTGCTCGCCGCATTGCCGCCGGCAGAAGCGCATGCGATCCTGGGCCGTTCCGATCTGGTCGCCTATACGGAAAAGACCAAGGCCGACCTCACCTCGCTGCAAACCGAGCTGGCGGTGGTAGCCGCGCAAGGCTTCGCGGTCATCGACGAAGAGCTGGAGCTGGGGCTCTGCTCCATAGCGGTGCCGCTGTTCAATGCCGCCGGCCAAACAGTGGCCGCTCTCAATGTCGGCGCCCAGTCCGCCCGCGCCTCCACCTCGCATATGATCGCCAAATTCCTGCCGCTGATGCGCAAGGTACAGGCAGAAATCCGTCCCCTTATGCGCTGACGGGGACTCGCGCCAAGGGCCGTTTTCTACAGCGAGACCAGCGTTACAAACGCTGCTTTCCACTGCCCAAACTGCCGATTTCATTATGAAAATCAGCATTATAGCCTGTCATGAACACGTCATGGGATCGCAATAAAACTGTCGCGCATCGTCCATAGGGTCTGCCGCGTCACAGGGCGGCGCCGGAATAACGATACCGGATCGGCCAGCCAGGTTTGAATTGAATTCCGAAAGGGAAATCCCCATGAAGACCGCACTTTTCGCCAGTGCCGCCGTTATCGCTCTCGCCGCCTTCGGCCCCACTGCCGCCTTCGCCCAGTCGCGCGACACCATCCAGATCGCCGGCTCCTCCACCGTCCTGCCCTTCGCCTCTATCGTCGCCGAGGAATTCGGCGCCGTCTTCCCCGAGTTCAAGACCCCGGTGGTGGGCTCGGGCGGCACAGGCGGCGGCCTCAAGAAATTCTGCGAAGGCGTGGGCGACAACACCATCGACATCGCCAATGCCTCCCGCCCGATCAAGGACTCCGAGCGCGACGCCTGCACCGCCAACGGCGTGACCGACATCCGCGAAATCCAGTTCGGCTTTGACGGCATCGTCTTCGCCTCGTCCGCTTCGGGGTCCGACTTCGCCCTCTCGCCCGTCCATGTCTTCAAGGCGCTCGCCGCCAAGGTTCCGGTCGACGGCAAGCTCGTCGACAATCCTTATACCAGCTGGAACGAGATCGACCCGGCCCTGCCCAACCAGCCGATCGCCCTGGCCAGTCCGGGCTCCAACCACGGCACCCGTGAAGTCTTCCAGGAAAAGGTGGTGACCCCCGGCGCCAAGGCTGCCGGCCTGCCCGAAGGCCTGTCGGCCGAGGAAGCGAGCGCCGTCGAAACCACCTTCCGCCAGGATGTCGTGGTCGAGATCG
>NZ_JAUCDN010000476.1:0-1640 GCF_034675085.1 Devosia sp. | reverse complement strand
AAGACTTAGATCATTTCAGCGTTTCTCCTAAACGGTGAAATAATCCAGCGTCGCCTCAGCCCGTTTCCGCGCCCGTGAGCGTCGTCACCTCGATCAGCGCCCGGTCGGTATGAACAGTGATGGCCAGGTGCTCAGCCTGCACCACATCGAGGATTTTGCTCGGCCGATAGGCACAGACCGCAGTCCCCCCGACATGGCGCACGCTGGGATAGACGATGCCATCCGCCCCGGCCGCGCGCAGGCCTTCCCCGAAGGGCTGGCTGGCCCCATAATCGCGCGCATCCAGCAACGGCCCCTGCACCTGGTTCCCCAGATCGTGGAACTCCCCTTCCAGCCGGGCCCGATAGACGCGGAATTGCCGGCTCTGCGGGCTCAGCCCGCGCGCCCAGGCTTCACGGCGCAGATGATGGCCCACTTCGGCAATGCCGGTCTCGATCCGCCCCGCGCCGTACCAGGCCCCCAGATCGGGTCCCGAAAAGCGCGCGCCCATGGGCGGGGCGTGCAGGAAGGCGGCCATGACGATGGAGGCGTTGGGCCGGCCGAAGACCCATTCCTCACGGGGCAGGCGAGCGAGGCGTTCGGCCACCAGTCGGTCATTGGTCCAGCCGGCCAGCTCCATCACCGCTTCCAGGTCAGCCGCGTCGGCGGCGCTCTCGAACAGCGCCACGGGCGGAAAGCGCGACGGGATCAGCCGGTGGCTGGGCTGGGGCGCCGCCACCAGCGGGGCTAGCGCCATGCGATGTCCCGGTCGGTGGTGGGCGCGAAGCTGGTGTCGATGGCATTGGGCGGCATATAGAGCCCGCCCCGCGCCGCATCGAGGAAGCGCCGCACCAGCATCAGCCCATCCAGGCTGCCATTGGTGATGAGTGCCAGCGGCGCCTGGCCGCCGAACACCGGTGCGCGATGCGGCCCCGTGAGCCAGGCCAGCGCCTCGCCTTCGGTTTCGAACAACACGCCCAGGGCCTGATGAATGCCGAAGATTGCCGAGAGCCGCATCAGCGCATCCACGTCCAGCGTCACCGCCCCATGCTCGCGGGCGATGCGCAGCCAGTTGTGATAGGTCGAGCGCGAGGGATAGCCCAGGATGAGCCGGCGCTGCTCCTCGCTCAGCCCCCACAGCTCGGCGATGCCGGCAAAGCTGCGCAGGGCCGGCCCGCTCAGCCGCCGGCGATTGGCCGGTGCGAACCGCCCCGCCGGGGCGGCTTCACCTGCGGCGACAAAGGGGGCCTGGTACATTTCCGAAAATCCATGGCTGTGCATTTTCAGCTCCTTGGATTTTCATATAGTCCATTTCCAGACCTTTCACAAGACATTTTGTCCAATACTGGACATTCAGCCCTCTCGCCGCACCGTTTCGGGCAGCAGGCCGCGCGGCGCGTAGCGCAGCGCCACGGAGATGACGGCGCCGAGCACGAAGACACGCATCTGCAACGCCCGCGACTCGATCTCCGGAATGGCGCCCCAGCCCCAGCCCTCGGTCAGGTGCGAAAGATTGACGAAGATAACCTGCGCCAGCGGATCGGAAATGACCCAGACGATATAGATGAGGAATGAGCCGAGCACGACGCCCCAATTGTTGCCGGCTCCGCCCACGATCACCATCACCCAGATCATGAAGGTGTGGTTGATCGGCTGGTAGC
>NZ_JAUCDN010000475.1:0-1647 GCF_034675085.1 Devosia sp. | reverse complement strand
CCTTCTGGCGGCATGGGACCGGCGACAGTCAGTTGCGCTGGATCGGCCCCGACACGGGCGCCATGCACCTGGCCACCGGCGCCGTGGTCAATGCGGTCTGGGATTTATGGGCCAAGATTGCCGGCAAGCCGGTGTGGCAGCTGGTGGCCGAGATGAGCCCCGAGCAGCTCGTCTCCATCATAGATTTCCGTTATTTGACCGACGCCATCACCCCGGAGGAAGCGCTGGAGATCTTCCGCCGCGCCCTGCCCGAGAAAGAGCAGCGCATCGCCACCCTCAAGGCCGAGGGCTACCAGTGCTACACCACCTCGGCAGGTTGGCTAGGCTATTCCAACGACAAGCTGAGGCGACTGGCGAGCGAGGCGGTCGAGGCCGGCTTCAGCCATATCAAGATGAAAGTGGGACGCGATCTCGACGACGATATCCGCCGGCTCGAGATCGTCCGCGAAATCATGGGGCCGGACCGCTATCTGATGATCGACGCCAACCAGGTCTGGGAGGTGGGCGAGGCCATCGATTGGGTGAAGGCACTGAGCCGCTTCAATCCCTATTTCATCGAGGAGCCGACCAGTCCTGATGATGTTTCGGGCCACCGCGCCATTCGCCAGGCCATTGCGCCCATCAAGGTGGCGACCGGCGAGATGTGCCAGAACCGGATCCTGTTCAAGCAGTTCATCAAGGACGGCGCCATCGATATCGTCCAGATCGATGCCTGCCGCATCGGCGGGCTCAACGAGGTGCTGGCGGTGCTGGTGATGGCGGCCAAATATGGCCTGCCGGTCTGGCCCCATGCCGGCGGCGTGGGGCTGTGCGAATATGTCCAGCACCTCTCCATGATCGATTATCTGGTGGTCTCGGGCACCAAGGACGGGCGGGTGATCGAATATGTCGACCATTTGCACGAACATTTCATCGAGCCCTGCGAGATCAGGAACGCGGCCTACATGCCGCCGAAACTGCCGGGCTTTTCTATCCAGATGAAGCCCGAGAGCATTCGGGAGAATGAGTTCCGGGGGTAGGGAGGGTCAGTCTTGTTCTGAACCTTCCCCATAAGCGGTGTCATTCCGGCGCAGGCCGGAATGACCCGGTGATAGGAAAGGGGCCGGAGTTTCCGCCGGCCCCTTCTATTTCAGACCGGGTTCGCCCACTCGCCGCCGCGCATCACCGGCTCGGTGCTGCCGTCGGCATGCACGCCGTCGATGTCGATCTTGTCCGAGCCGATCATCCAGTCGATATGGATGTTGGAGCTGTTCCCGCCGCGCTCTGCGATCTGGGCCGGGGTGAGGCTCTTGCCGTCCACGAAGCAATCGGCATAGCACTGGCCCTGCGCGATGTGGCAGGAGGCGTTCTCGTCATAAAGCGTGTTGAAGAACAGGATGCCCGAGGCCGAGATAGGCGAGGAATGGGGCACCAACGCCACTTCGCCCAGATGCCGGCCGCCTTCGTCGGTGTCGAGCACCTTGTTGAAGAGGTCCTGGTTTTTCGAGGCCTTGAATTCGACCAGCCGGCCACCCTCGAAACGCGCCTGCATATCCTCGATCAGCGCGCCATTGTGGCTGAGCGGCTTGGTGCCGGCGACATAGCCGTCCACCCGCAGCTTGTGCGGCGTGGTGAAGACTTCCTCGGTGGGAATATTGGGATTGCAGG
>NZ_JAUCDN010000474.1:0-1666 GCF_034675085.1 Devosia sp. | reverse complement strand
GGGTCAAGCCCGTGGGCAGCGTCGCAGTTTTGGGAAGACTCAAAACCAAGGCTCCGGCGTCCGAAGTGATTACTCCCCGCTGTGGGAGAGGGTGGGGCGGGGTTCTCTGCGCAAATAGGGCACTCGCCAAAAGCCCCCTCATCCGCCCTTCGGGCCCCTTCTCCCGCGAGGGCAGAAGGGGAGTTGGTGGGTGCGGCACTATGCTGCCCCACCACCAGGCTCCCTCATTCCTCGATCAGCATGATGGTGCCGTCCTCATAGGCGGCGCGGCAGTCCTCGGCGTCGTGCATCAGGTCGCTTTCCAGCAGCACCGTGGCGGCGCCGGGACCCATGAAGCGCGGATCGTCGCAATAGTCGTCATCGGCATAGTCCGATTCATTGTCGCCAAAGTCGATATGGCTGGAATCATAGGGCGCGCCGGCGGCGTATTCGGGGGTATAGACCGTGATGATCGACACCTTGCCCTCCGCTTCCAGCGCCCGGCAGTCGCTGGCGTCGCCATACATGTCGTCATCGAGCATTTTCTTGTCGGTGCCGGGGCCGGTGAAGCGCGGGTCGTCGCATTCCCCGTCATTGGCCCATTCGCTCCAGTCGTCGCCATAATCGAACTCGACCGGCGGCAGCTCCGGCTCTTCCCCGATATAGGTGATGGTGCCGGCGGCGAAGGCGGCCTGGCAGTCGCTGGCGTCCGACCACAGATCGGCCCGCTCCAATATGGGCGCCATGCCCTCGCCGGAAAAGCGCGGATCGTCGCATTGCTCGTCATTGGCCCAGCGGCTGGAATCGTCGCCGAAATCGATGTCCGCCGCTTGCGTTGTCGCATCGGGGGCCAGGGTCGTGCCGGCCGGGGCGCGCCCGTCGCCGGCATCGAGCTTGCCCGCCTGGGCCGGCAAGACCAGCGCCAGGCTGGCCAACAGGGCCAGGCCCATCAGCGGGCCACTGGTGCGACGCGGGGAGTAAGGCATGGTGGGTCGTCCTTTCGGGTCCGGGCCAGGTCGATGCGAGATTAGAGCGTTTCGAGCAAAAGTGGCAACGGTTTTGCCGTCCGGGCCGGCTATGGATTTTCCGCGCGGGCGCGTCGCTCGGCGCGGGCGAACCAGACCGCCCCGATCAGCACCAGCGCGGTGGCCAGCCCATGAAAAAGGGTGAAGGCCTCGCCCAGCATGATGACGGCGAAGACCGTGGTCACCAGCGGTCCGAAGGCCGAGGTGGCGGCCGTGGCGCGGGCGCCGATGCGGGCCATGCCGGCATTCATCATGAAGCTGGGCAATATGGTGCCCAAAAGCCCCAGCGCCAGCCCATAGGCCCAGATCGGCGGGCTGAGCGCCAGATAGCTTTGCGGCCCGGACAGCACCAGGTTCTGCGCGATGGCGCAAAGCGCGGCGGTGGACATGCCGATGCAGGTGAACAGCACCGGGCCGAGCACCAGCATCTGCCGCTTGGCCAGATGCTGGTAAAAGGCGAAGGTGACGGCCGAGCCGAGCACGAACAGCGTGCCCAGCATCAGCCCGTCCGGCTCCACCGCCAGGTTCCAGCTGAACATGACCAGCAGCCCCGCATAGGAGAGCGCCATGCCCGGCGCCACGCTCCAGGCCATGCGGTCGCCGAAGAACCACACGCCGAACAGCAGCACGAAGAACGGATAGGTGAACAGCACCAGCCGCTC
>NZ_JAUCDN010000473.1:0-1706 GCF_034675085.1 Devosia sp. | reverse complement strand
TCCGGGCGTCGGCAATGCCCAGCATTTCCACACCGCCGGCCTGCGCTTTCCCTATAACAACATGTATTACGTGCTCGAAGCGGGCGGCAACGAATTCTATGAGAAGCGCTGAATTGCGCTATTTGCGCGCCCCGGTGCGCAGCACATAGCCGATGACCACGGCCACCGCCTCGTAAAGCTCAAGCGGAATGGTATCGTCCAGTTCCACCCCGCTCAGCGCCTCGGCCAGCACCGGATTGGCCTCGATCACCACGCCGTTTTCCTCGGCCAGCGCCACGATGCGCTCGGCCACCAGCCCCCTGCCCTTGGCGACGACGCGCGGCGCCTCGCGCGACCCCTTCTCATAGCTCAGCGCCACGGCAAGGGCGCGCGGTTTGCTGTCCTCGCTCATCGCCGCGCATCCACGAAATGGCCCGAGGGGGCGGGAGTGGGAGTGGGTGGCTCGCCATGGCGCACCACGAGAGCGCCGGGCGTCAGGCCGGCTTCGGCCAGGGCTTGGCGCAGCTCATCCAGCCCTGCTTCCAGCGCCTGTGCGGTTTCGGGCACGGCGGCCCAGAGCATGACGCCGGTGGCTCCGGCGCGCAGCGAGACCTGCGCGCCCACCTCGCCCAGCCCGATCAGATTGATGGCGAAGCGCAATTGCCAGCCCCGGTCAGCGGGATTTTCGCCCTCGGCCTGGGGCGCGTCACGGTGGATCTGGATGTGGAGCAGCGCCGATTGCCCGCCGGCCAGCACTGGCAGGTCGACGCTCCATTCGGTGCCCCGGCTCGCCTGTTCGGGCAAGGAGGCATGCTGGTGCAGCCGCAGCCGGGCCAGCGCCGATTCCGTGCGCTCCAGCACCTGCCGCCCCACCGCTTCCGGCCCCGCCTCGATATCGAGCGGCGGCGGCTCGGCCAGCCGCGCGCGCGGCACGCTGCCCCGCAGCGGCGGCGGAATTTGCGCCACGGGCGTCAGCGGCGCCTGCTGGCCCAGCCAGGCGCCCAGTGTCTGGCGCAGTCCCAAAAGCGCGCTTTTCATGTCGGCCTGCGGCAGCGGCGCCTTTCCTCGCGCCAGCGCGGCCTCCTGAAAAAGCCCCGATCCGCGAAGCGACGTTTGCAGCGCCGCGCCGTCGAATTTCGGCCCGTCCACGGCCATTTGATGGCCCAGAACCTGCTGGGCGGCCCGCAGCACCGGCTCGGGCAGCGCCACCCGCCCCACAAGGGCGGTGAGCGCCGAGGTCAGCGCCACCACGCTGCCCTGACGCGGCACCGCCGCCTGCACCATCTGCGCCAAAGCCGCCTGCGGCGAAACCGGTGGCGGCGGCGCGGGCGGAGCCTGCGGCGGGGTGGGGAGCGGCTGGCTGGTGGCCGAACCGCTGGCCATGGCGGCATTGACCGGCCGCGTGCCGTCGGTGGTCAGGACAGGCGCCGGCGCGGGGGGCGCACTCGCCGTCGCCCCCGCCAGCGCCGCCACCGGCGGCGGCGTGACGCTGGCGGCCGATAAGGCGGTTGCCGCCGGTTGGGGATAAGTGGGCACGCCGGGGGCATTGACCGGCATGGGGGCCGCTGCCACAGGTGTGGGCGCGGTCGAGGGCACCGCAGCGGCGGTAGGGGCGCCCGATGGCGGTGCCGGCCCCACCACACGGCCATCGAGCATCTGCCCGGCCTGAAGGGCCCAGGCCTGAGATCGGAAGAGCGTCGTGTAGGGAAAGAGTGTTTACGAGGGTG
>NZ_JAUCDN010000472.1:0-1741 GCF_034675085.1 Devosia sp. | reverse complement strand
TAGACCACGCCGCAAATGGTGTCGGGATAGCGGTGATCGTTGACGCGGTTGAGCACCACCTGCGCCACCGCCACCTGGCCGCGATAGCTTTCGCCACGCGCCTCGAAATAGATCGCCGTAGCCAGGCACCACATGTCCCTGTCCGAAACCTTGCGGCTCTCGCCGCTGGCGAAACCGCCGGTGGCCGGGGCGTTGGCGCGGGCATAGGCCAGTTGCTCGGAGGCCACGATGGGCATGGGCGGGGACAGGGGGGAAGAGGCCGGCGGGGCAATGCCGGCGATGGCGTCGAGCGCGGCCGCGGTTGCCGGATTGAGAGCCGCGATGGACATGCGCGGCCCCACCTCCACATCGCCCGTCGCGGCAAAGCGCGACTGCCCGGGCAGGGCCGGATCGATCTCCTCCCCGCGCAGCGCGGCGATATGCTGGCGCACCGCCGCAAAGCCATGGGAAAAGGCCAGCGCATCGACCACGGGCCGCTTGCGGTCGGTCTTTTCGGCGCGGTTCGGACCGGTAAAACCGGCGGACTGGAACAGATGGTCGACCGAGCCGGTAATCACCGGGTCGGTGCCGTCGTAGCGGATGCTGGCAAGGCTGATGGCGGGCGTGACGGGCAGCGTTTCGGCAAGGCCCTCGGCCGGCCCGAAGGCGCCGATGGTGAACCCGAGATAGCTGAGGCCGCAAGCCAGGCCGATGCCCAGAAAACGGGCAAGACCGTGCCGGCGAACCGCTCTGGCCGGGCGCGAACGCACCCCGGGCCGGTGGGAAGAGGCCATCAAACGCTACTCAACGCTACGCAACAAAAACTAACCGCCGGCACAAATGACGCTAAAAGCCGACGGACAGGATCATGTCTTATTAGGGTTAGCAGCCGGTAAACGGGCTTTGCGGCCGGGCCAAGGCCGAATTGGGGCCCGTTGCGGTCAGCCGCAGGCGGCCACCACCGGCGCCACTTCCTCGAAGAACCCATCGACGCGGAAACGCACCGAAAGCGAGCGCGAATTGACCGGGGTCACCCGCACGGTGAGGTTGGTGGCGCCGTTGAGCCCATCGATAAAGGCCGCCGCCTCGCTGGTCGTGTTGAGCAGGATGGCGGTGTTTTCGGGATTGACCGGCAGGGTGCGGCTGCGTCCCGCCTGCAAGTCATATTGCAGGGTGATGCCAGCATCGCGCCCCAGCGCCGACATGGTGTTTCCGGCAAAGGCGAAAGCGACGCGCAGGACGCCGGCCTCGCAGGAAACCGTCATCGTCGCCGGCGCACGCCCGCTCGGCCGGGCCGGAATGAGCTGCTCCGATTGCAGGGTGACGCTGATCGCCTCGGCCCCGCCATTTGGGCTGAGGAACAGCGCGTCATAACAGGCCAGGCGCTCCGCATCCCCGGCAATGGCGGTGCATTGTGCTATGCCGCCCTGCCCCTGCGCCAGAGCCGGCGAAACGGTAAAAAAAGGCAGCAAAGCCATGAGCGGCAAGAATTTCACGTCGGCCTGTCCCATCCCGTTTCCGCCGGCGGAGGCCGGCCCTGCTCCAGTTTAAGCAGAAGTCTGCGCCAGCGTCAGCCTTGCCACCGGAACACGATAGGGCGAGCAACTGACATAATCGATACCAAGACCGGCAAAGAAGCGCAGCGAGGTCGGGTCGCCCGCATGTTCGCCGCAAATGCCGATCTTGAGCTTGGGATTGGCCGCCCGACCGCGCGCAATGGCCAGCGCGATCATTTCGCCCACGCCCTTTTCGTCAATGGTGA
>NZ_JAUCDN010000471.1:0-1742 GCF_034675085.1 Devosia sp. | reverse complement strand
TTTTGCGCATGTCTTTATCCCGAAACCGGTTCCCACTTTCGGGAGACATGCTGTAGGCGGCATCGCGAACGGGCCGGGGCGGCGTTGGTTTTTCTATTCGCGGGCGCGGCTATGGCGGTTTTTTCCCGGAAGCCGCGTATCGCGCGCATTGCGGGGGAGGCTAATCAAGGGGCGGAACAGCATGGGGCCGCGGAGGTGTGGCGATGGGGTCGGGCGGGTTGACGCATTTGCGGGCTCTGGAAGCCGAGAGCATCGAAATCCTGCGGGAAGTGGCGGGCAGCTTCGAGCGCCCGGTGATGCTCTATTCCATCGGCAAGGATTCCAGCGTCTTGCTGCATCTGGCGCGCAAGGCGTTTTATCCCTCGAAGATTCCGTTTCCGCTGCTGCATGTGAACACGACGTGGAAATTCGGCGAGATGATCGCCTTTCGCGACCGCATGGCCGCCCAATATGGCTTCACGCTCATCAGCCACACCAACAAGGAAGGGGTGGAGCAGGGCATCAACCCCTTCGACCACGGCTCGTCGCGCTTCACCGACATCATGAAGACGCAGGCGCTGCGCCAGGCGCTCGATGCCGGGCGCTATGACGCGGCCATTGGCGGGGCGCGGCGCGACGAGGAAAAATCGCGCGCCAAGGAGCGCGTCTTTTCCCACCGCAACGCCCAGCATGCCTGGGACCCAAAGAGCCAGCGGCCGGAATTGTGGCGGGTGTTCAACACGCGGCTCAACCCCGGCGAGAGCATGCGCGTCTTTCCGATCTCGAACTGGACCGAGCTGGATGTGTGGACCTATATCCACCTGGAAGGGATCGAGCTGCCCTCGCTCTATTTCGCGGCGCGCCGGCCGGTGGTGGAGCGTTCGGGCACGCTGATCATGGTCGACGACGACCGCTTCCGCTTCGCGCCCGGAGAAAAGCCGCGCCTGGAAATGGTGCGCTTCCGCACGCTGGGCGACTATCCGCTGACCGGGGCGATCCGATCCAGCGCCGCCAGCCTTGCCGAGATCATCATGGAAATGCAGGCCAGCCGCTCCTCGGAGCGGGAGGGGCGGCTGATCGACGCCGACAGCGCCGGATCGATGGAGAAAAAGAAGCTGGAGGGCTATTTCTGATGTCTGCCGCGATGGAGCAGGGGGCCGATATCGGCCTGTGGCTGAACCAGCAGACGGACAAGTCGCTGCTGCGCTTTCTCACCTGCGGGAGCGTCGACGACGGCAAATCCACCCTGATCGGGCGGCTGCTCTATGACAGCCAGCTCATCCTGGACGACCAGTTGGCCAGCCTCAGGGCGGAGAGCCGCAACCGCGTGGTGGGCGAGGAAGGGATCGATTTTTCCCTGCTGGTGGACGGGCTGGTGGCCGAGCGCGAGCAGGGCATCACCATCGACGTGGCCTATCGCTTCTTTTCCACCGACCGGCGCAAATTCATCGTCGCCGATACGCCCGGCCACGAGCAATACACGCGCAACATGGCCACCGGCGCCTCCAATGCCGACCTGGCGCTGGTGCTGGTGGATGCGCGCAAGGGGCTTTCCACCCAGACGCGGCGCCACAGCTTCATCCTCTCGCTACTGGGGGTGAAGCATGTGGTGCTGGTGGTCAACAAGATCGATCTGGTGGATTACAGCCAGGAGGTGTTCGAGCAGATTGCCGCCGCATACCGGGCCTTTGCCGGCGGGCTGGGGTTCGCCTCGCTGGCCGCGCTGCCGGTTTCGGCGCTGCGCGGGGACAATATCACCACGC
>NZ_JAUCDN010000470.1:0-1748 GCF_034675085.1 Devosia sp. | reverse complement strand
AGGTGGCTGCCTTCTCCCATCCCAATCTCTTCGTGCTCCGCCGACGCCCCAAGGACGGCAAGGGTTTCTACACCGTCATCCGCGTTGAAGACGTGCGCGATCTGCGCGACAGCTTGAACCATACGCGCGGGCGCTCCGGCCACCGCATCGCCATCATCGATTCCATCGACGACGCCAATCCTTCCGCGGTCAATGCGCTGCTCAAGACGTTGGAAGAGCCGCCCGCCGACACCATTTTCCTGCTGATTTCGCACCGCCCCGGCCAGTTGCTGCCCACCATTCGCTCGCGCTGTCACAATCTGGCGCTGCGCCCGCTTGCCGATAGCGACATGCAGGCGGTGCTGGCCGAGACCGACCCGACCTTGCCGCCCGAAGGGCTGGCGCGCGCCGTCAGCTTGGCCGGTGGGCGGCCCCGCCGCGCCTTCGAGACGCTGGCGCTGGCCCCCGATTCCGCGCTGGGCGCCTTGCAGGCGTGGCTCGCCAACCCCTCCGCCCATCCCGCTGCCGCCCATCTGCAACTGGCCGACCTTCTCGGCGCCGACGCGCAGGGCACCGAGATGAGCTTTGCCCGCGAAATGCTGGCCGACTGGATCGCCGGGGAGGCGCGCAATGCCGCCATGAAGCCGCAGGCGCGCAGGCGTCTTGCCTCGGCCAACGAGCTATGGGAGAAGGCAAACGCCCTTCTTGGCGACGCCGACAGCATCAATCTCGACATGAAGCAGACGCTGGCGGTTCTTTTCGACGCCATCCAGAAGCACAGCGCCCTATCCGCCAGCCCCACCGAGCCAGCATGACCGCCAAGCCCTTTTACGTCACCACCGCGATCTCCTATCCCAATGGCGCCCCCCATATCGGGCACGCCTATGAGATGATCGCCACCGACGCCATCGCCCGCTGGAAGCGGCTGGAGGGCAGGGACGTCTATTTCCTCACCGGCACCGACGAGCACGGCATCAAGATGGTGCAAACCGCTGCCCGGGAAGGGATTCCGGTGCGCGAGCTGGCCGACCGCAATGCCGGCGAATTTCGCCGGCTGGCCGAGGCACTCGAGCTCTCCAACGACGATTTCATCCGCACCACCGAGCAGCGCCATTACGACTCGGTGCAAGCCATCTGGAAGCAGATGGCCGACTCGGGAAATGGCGACATCTTCCAGTCCACCTACAAGGGCTGGTATTCGGTGCGCGACGAGGCCTATTTCGACGAAGATGAATTGACCGAGAAGGACGGCAAGCGCTACGCCCCCTCCGGCGCCGAGGTGGAATGGGTGGAAGAGCCCACATTCTTCTTCCGCCTCTCGGCCTATCAGCAGAAGCTGCTCGACCTTTACCAAGCCAATCCCGATTTCATCGCGCCCAAGGAAAGGCGCAATGAAATCATATCCTTCGTCAAGAGTGGCTTGCAGGACCTTTCCGTCTCCCGCACCACGTTCGACTGGGGCATTCCGGTGCCGGACGCACCGGGCCACGTCATGTATGTCTGGGTCGATGCGCTCACCAACTACATCACCGGCCTCGGTTATCCCGACACCGAAAATCCCCTGTTCAAGAAGTTCTGGCCGGCGGATCTGCATGTCATCGGCAAGGACATCATCCGCTTCCACACCGTCTATTGGCCCGCTTTCCTGATGAGCGCCGGCCTGCCGGTGCAGCATCGCGTCTTCGCCCACGGCTTCCTCACCGTCGATGGGCAGAAGATGAGCAAGTCGCTGGGCAATGTCATCGATCCCTTCCATCTGGTGGAAACCT
>NZ_JAUCDN010000469.1:0-1754 GCF_034675085.1 Devosia sp. | reverse complement strand
GCTGCTCGCCGCCGCCGGCCAGCGTCACCACATCGGTCCTGCGCTCCGGCCCGCCCCGCGCCCCCAGCGCGATGTCGAGCGGAAAGCGCACCGCATGAAAAGCCATGAAATTCTCCTAACCACGGAGTTTCCCTCTCCCCTTGCGGGAGAGGGACAGACCTGACGCGTTCAGCGGAAGGTCAGGGTGAGGGGGGCGCTGCGCTCACCCATGCTTCAATGCCCGTTGAAACACCCCCTCATCCGCCCCTTCGGGGCACCTTCTCCCGCGAGGGGAGAAGGAAGGTTCGGTGGCACCATCTCCCCCCCACCCGGCAGCAGCACCCCTATTTCTGCCCCACCACTTCGCCATCCGGCCGGTTCTGGAAGCGCGACGGGATCACTATACCGCTTCCGGCCCCCGCCCGGTCGGTGCCGCCGCAGAAATCGCCGCGATTGGCGCGCGCCACATAGCCCGAGAGCCGGCGCAGCGATTCGTCCACGGCCATGGATTGCTCATGCGGGGTTTCCACCAGCAGGCTGTCCAGCGCATAGCTGTAGCTGGAATAGCGGTAGCTGAGCGCGCGCACGAACCAGGCGATGAAGGCGTCGTTCTCATATTTGCGCGCCTGCATGTTCTCGCCCAGGGCGGGTGGTAGGTCGATGGCCAGGCCCTGATAGGCCGTGGCGCGCTGGCGGTCGATTTCGATGACGGCGCAGATGGCCGCGAAGGTGGTGGGAGCTGTGCCCAGATCGGCGGCGATATGGGCGCCCACGGTGGCGTAGCGGGTGCGCGAGGACTGGTAGGGGGTGCGCCGCAGCCAGTTGTAATAGCGCTCCACCGTATAGCGCGTGTCGGCGCGGGGCGGGCTGATGCGGGTGCGCTGCAACTCTGCCGAGCCGTCGAACAGCCAGTCCTGCGCATGGGGGGCGACGAGGAAGCGCCACACCCGATCATGCATCTGGTTTTCCTGGTCGGTGCGGTTGAAGTCCGAAACCGGCTCGCGCCGGTTGGCGGCGATCACCCGGCCCACCGCCGGCATCATGGCGTCATGGACGACGCCCGGCTCGGCCCGGCCGAAATCGCCCACCGGCCGCGCCACCGAACAGGCGGCAAGCAGGCCCGCCAGCAGCAGCAGGCCGCAAAGCCTGGCTGCGCGGGATTTATCCCCGATTGGTCTTGGGCCGGGTAGGATCGAGACTGCTGTGTGGTGGCGGCGTCCCGCGTTCATAAAATACCCCGGTGAAAATCAGGATCTGGGCGGTGCCGAGCGGCGGCTCCCCATCGGCAGGCTTTTTCGGCGGCGGTTCGAATTTGACGAGCTTTCCCAAGCTGCCCTCCCGTCTTGCGCGTCCTCCCATTCCCATTGGAAGCAACGGTTTCGCGGTGTGAGATCGATTAACGCGACGCCCCTTCGCGTTACTGGTCAGCGCCATTAAGAGATCGTCAAGGTTAACAGTCTGCTAACGAATTCGCGGCAAAGGTGAATGTGCATCGAATGTGATGTGATTCCGAAGCGACGGTTCCTGAATATGCTTGGTTTTCAGCCCTACGAGACCTTTCAACTGCTCATCGAGACGGGCGGCGTCGATCGGACGAACACCTTGCTGATCGCGGCCTGCGATGCTTATGCCCGGCGCGGCAAGCCGACCGCTCCCGAAATGGAACAGTTCGAAACGCTGGCCGCGCGGCTCTTCCCTACCGCCAGCCCGCAGGCCCGCGCCAAGGGCGCCGCCATCCTGGGACGCGCGGAAATGCTGTCTCCCGCGCTTGAGGA
>NZ_JAUCDN010000468.1:0-1756 GCF_034675085.1 Devosia sp. | reverse complement strand
CGATCTCTATCCGGGCAAGGACAGCCCCGAATTCGCCGCGGCGCTGGACGAGGCCAAGGCGCGGGCGGAAAAATTCGAGGCGACCTATAAGGGCAAGCTGGCCGAGCTGACCAAAGGGGGCAGGCTGATCGAGGCGATCCGCGACAGCGAGGCGCTGGGCGATCTGAGCGGGCGCATCAGCTCCTTCGCGTTTCTCCACTATGCGCAGAACGCCACCGACCCGGACCGCGCCAAATTCATGGGCGACACCAATGAGGCGCTGACCAACCTCTCCACGCGCGTGCTGTTCTTCGAGCTGGAGCTGAACCGCATCGAGGATGCCGATCTGGACGCGGCGCTGGACAAGGATGCCGAACTGGCGCGCTACCGCACCTGGTTCGACGAATTGCGCAAGGCGCGGCCCTATCAGCTCGACGACAAACTGGAAGAGCTGTTCCACGACAAGTCGGTCACCGGGTTTTCGGCCTGGAATCGGCTCTTCGACGAAACCCTCTCCAGCCTCGTCTTCGAGGTGGATGGGGAAAGCCTCAACATGGAATCGACGCTGCATCTGCTCAGCGAGCGCGATGAGGCCAAGCGCGAAAGCGCCTTCCGGGCGCTGGGCAAGACGCTGGCGGAAAATGCGCGGCTCTTCACCCACATCACCAATGTGCTGGCCAAGGACAAGGAAATCTCCGACCGCTGGCGCGGCTACAAGGACATCGCCGACAGCCGCCACATGGCCAATTCGGTGGAGCGCGAAGTGGTCGATGCGCTGCAAAAGGCGGTGGAGGACGCCTATCCGCGCCTCAGCCACCGCTATTACAAAATGAAGGCCAAATGGTTCGGCAAGGACCAGCTCAATGCCTGGGACCGCAATGCGCCGCTGCCGACCAGCGACGAACGCGTCTGGGACTGGACCAGCGCCGTCGATACGGTGATGCAAGCCTATGGCAAGTTCTCGCCCAGGCTGGCCGAGGTGGCGGCGCCCTTTTTCAATTCGGGTTGGATCGACGCGCCCACCGGCAATGGCAAGCTGTCCGGCGCCTTCGCGCATCCCACCGTGCCCAGTGCCCACCCCTATCTGATGCTCAATTATATGGGCCGCTCGCGCGATGTGATGACGCTGGCCCATGAGCTGGGCCATGGCGTGCATCAGCGGCTGGCGGCGGCGCAGGGGCCGATCCTGGCCAATACCCCGCTGACGCTGGCGGAGACGGCCAGCGTCTTCGGGGAAATGCTGACCTTCCGGCACATGCTGGACAACACCACCGACCCCAGGCAGCGCTTCGCGCTTCTGTCGAGCAAGGTGGAGGACATGCTCAACACCGTCGTGCGGCAAATCGCCTTCTACAGCTTCGAGCGGCGGGTCCACACCGCGCGCAAGGCGGGCGAGCTGCGCACCGAGGAAATCAACAGCATCTGGCTGGAGGTGCAGAAGGAATCACTGGGCGACGCTGTTGTGCAGAACGAAGGCTACGACATCTTCTGGGCCTATATTCCCCACTTCATCCACTCGCCCTTCTACGTCTATGCCTACGCCTTCGGCGATTGCCTTGTTAACTCGCTCTATGCGCAGTATGAGAAGGCCAATGAGGGTTTCGCCGAGCGCTATTTCGAGCTGCTCAAGGCCGGGGGAAGCAAGCACCATTCCGAATTGCTGGCACCCTTCGGGCTCGACGCGAAGGACCCGCAATTCTGGTCGCTCGGCCTTGCCATGATCGAGGGGCTGATCGACGAGCTGGAAGCGGCCTCGCCCTGAGGCCGACTTTGGTTT
>NZ_JAUCDN010000467.1:0-1765 GCF_034675085.1 Devosia sp. | reverse complement strand
GCTCCAATAATTACGGGCCCTACCACTTTCCCGAAAAGCTCATTCCGCTCACCATTCTCAACGCTTTGGCGGGGCAGGCGCTGCCGGTCTATGGGCAGGGGCTCAATATTCGCGACTGGCTGCATGTGGAGGACCATGCGCGGGCGCTGGACCTCATCGCCGCGCGCGGGCGGCCCGGGGAAACCTATAATGTGGGCGGGCGCAACGAGCGCCGCAATATCGAGGTGGTGCGCTCGATCTGCGCCATTCTGGACGAGCGCATGCCGGCCAACCGCCCGCGCAGCGAGCTCATCAGCTTCGTCGCCGACCGTCCGGGCCACGACGAACGCTACGCCATCGACGCCAGCAAGCTCGAAACCGAGCTGGGCTGGAAGGCCCAGCAGACCTTCGACACCGGCATCGTGCAGACGGTGGAATGGTATCTGGCCAATGACTGGTGGTGGCGCCCGCTGCGCGAGCGCTATGACGGGCAGCGCCTGGGCCAGCTGGCATCGCGGCGGACCGAGCCATGACGCGGATCGCCGTGACCGGCAGAACCGGCCAGGTGGTCTCGGCCCTGATCGAGCGCGCCGCTGCCACCGGGGTCGACATCCTGCCCATCGGCCGCCCCGAATTCGACCTTGAAAACGCCGCGGCCGGCCTGAACGCCATCGCCGCCCTCGCCCCGGACCTGGTGATTTCGGCCGCCGCCTATACCGGGGTCGACAAGGCCGAAAGCGAAGCCGAGCGCGCCTTCGCCGCCAATCGCGACGGCCCGGCCGCCCTGGCGGGCCTGACCGCAAGGCTGGGCATTCCGATCATCCACATCTCCACCGACTATGTGTTCGACGGCCGCAAGGCCGGCCCCGATCTGGACAGCGACGCCCCGGGACCGCTGGGGGTCTATGGCCGCTCCAAGCTGGCGGGCGAGCAGGCGGTGCAGGCCGCCAATCCCGACCACGCCATCCTGCGCACCGCCTGGGTCTATTCTCCCTTCAGGGCCAATTTCCTGCGCACCATGCTGCGGCTGGGCGCCGAGCGCAGCCTCGTGCGGGTGGTGGACGACCAGATCGGCGCGCCCACCTCGGCGCTCGACATGGCCGACGCCATCCTGCGCGTCGCCGCCAATCTGCGCGCCCATCGGGCGGACAGCCGGATGCGGGGCGTGTTTCACCTGACCGGATCGGGCTGGGGAAGCTGGGCCGATTTTGCCGAGCATATCTTTGCTTCTGCCAGCGCCCGGGGACGTCCGCCGGTCGCGGTGGAGCGCATTCCCACCAGCCAATATCCGACGCCGGCCCACAGGCCGGCAAATTCCCGGCTCGACACCAGCCGCATCCGCGCCGTTCACGGCGTCGAGATGCCGCAATGGCGACCATCCGCCACGCAGGTCGTGGACAGGCTTCTGGCCGGTGACAACAGCGAAATCTCGCAGGGGGGCAGAGCGTGAAAGGCATCATTCTGGCGGGGGGCAGCGGCACGCGCCTGCATCCGATGACCATGGCGGCGTCCAAGCAATTGATGCCGGTCTTCGACAAGCCGCTGATCTACTATCCCCTCTCCACCCTGATGATGGCGGGGATAAGGGACATCCTCATCATCACCACCCCGCAGGACGCCGAAAGCTTCAAGCGGCTGCTGGGCGATGGCAGCCAATGGGGCCTGTCGATCCATTTCGCCGAGCAGCCCCAACCCAACGGGCTGGCGCAGGCTTTCGTCATCGGCGCCGATTTCGTCGGCGGCGGCCCCTCCGCGCTGATCCTGGGCGACAACATCTTTTTCGGCC
>NZ_JAUCDN010000466.1:0-1781 GCF_034675085.1 Devosia sp. | reverse complement strand
GCCTGGATCGGCTCGTCCTTTTACTTCATCGCGCTCGATCTGGGCCTGCGCAAGACCCCGAGCCTGCCCCCGCTCGCCCATGGCGAGGAATGGCAGGTGCATGGCGGGGGCTTTTATCACATCCAGAAATATCTGGTGGCGCCCGAATTCCTGCCCGAGCACCTGACCTGGTTCAAATGGGAGAGCTATTGGACCTGGCTGAGCGGCGCCATGCTGCTGGCGCTGCTCTATTATGTGGGCGCCGATATCTATCTGGTCGACCGCAATGTGCTCGATGTCCCGGGCTGGGTGGCGAGCCTGATTTCGGCCGGCTCCATCGTGGTCGGCTGGGTGCTTTATGACCTTTTGTGCAAGTCGCGGCTGGGGCAATCCACCACCGGGCTGATGCTGGTGCTGTTCGCCATATTGGTGGCGGCGAGTTGGGGCTATACGCAGCTCTTCACCGGCCGCGCCGCCATGCTGCATATGGGGGCCTTCACTGCCACCATCATGACCGCCAATGTGGCCATGATCATCATCCCCAACCAGAAGATCGTGGTGGGCGACCTCAAGGCCGGGCGGGTGCCCGACGCCAAATATGGCAGAATCGCCAAGCAGCGCAGCCTGCACAATAATTACCTCACCCTGCCGGTGATCTTCTTCATGCTGTCCAGCCATTATCCGCTGGCCTTCGCCACGCAATGGAACTGGATCATCGCCTCGCTGATCTTCCTGATCGGTGTGGTCATCCGGCATTATTTCAACACCCGTCACGCGCGGAAAGGCAATCCGCACTGGACCTGGGGCGTGGCCGTGGTGCTGTTCCTGGTCGTCGCCTGGCTCTCCACCGGGCCCAAACTGGCCGGTTCGGCCGGAGAGGGGGTGGCGTCTCAGGCGGCCGAGAGCTTTCTTCGCGCCGATCATTTCGCCGCGGCCAGCCTGACGGTGCAGACGCGTTGCGCCATGTGCCATACGGCCGAGCCGGCATGGCCGGGGATCTACCAGGCGCCCAAGAACGTCATTCTCGACAATGACGCCGCCATCGCCAGCCATGCCCATGAGATCGCCATCCAGGCCGGCTGGAGCCACGCCATGCCGCCGGGCAATGCCACCGAGATGACGGCACAGGAGCGGGCGCTGCTGGTCGAATGGTATCGGGAAGGCACGGGCTCATGAGCCGGACCATCCTGCGCGGGCGGGTGCTGAGCTTTCTCAGCGCGCCGCAGGGCCTCGATGACGCGGCCAGCTACAGCTATATCGAGGACGGTGCCATCGAGGTCGCGGCGGGGCGCATCGTCCGGGTCGGCGCATTCGACGCCGCTGCCGCCATCGGTGCCGAGGTGATCGACCATCGCCCGCATCTGATCCTGCCCGGCTTCATCGACATGCACCTGCATTATGTGCAGAGCCAGATGATCGCCTCCTATGCCGGCTCGCTGCTGGAATGGCTCAATACCTACACCTTTTTCGAAGAGCAGAAATTCAGCCGGCAGGGCCATGCCGGCGCCATTGCCGCTCAATTCTATGACGAGTTGATCCGCAATGGCACCACCACGGCGGTGGCCTATTGCTCCAGCCATCCCAATTCGGTCGATGCCTATTTCGCCGAGGCCGAAAAGCGCAACATGCTGATGATCGGCGGCAAGGTGATGATGGACCGCAACGCCCCCGAGGCGCTGTGCGACACCGCCCAATCCTCCTATGACGACAGCAAGGACCTGATCGCGCGCTGGCATAAGCGGGGCAGGGGGCTCTATGCCATCTCGCCGCGCTTCGCCATCACCTCCACCCCGGCGCAGATG
>NZ_JAUCDN010000465.1:0-1783 GCF_034675085.1 Devosia sp. | reverse complement strand
CCGAAATGGGACGACGTGCCCTATGAGCAGCGCCCGGAAGCCGCGCTCCTGCGCCTGCGCAAGGAACTGGCGGTGTTCGCCAATCTGCGCCCCGCCATCTGCTATCCGGCGCTGGCCGAGGCCTCCTCGCTCAAGCGCGAGCTGGTGGAAGGGCTCGACATCCTCATCGTGCGCGAATTGACCGGCGGGGTCTATTTCGGCGAGCCCAAAACCATCACCGATCTGGGCGCCGGCCAGAAGCGCGCCATCGACACCCAGGTCTACGAGACCTACGAGATCGACCGCATCGCCCGCGTCGCCTTCGATCTGGCCCGCACCCGCGGCGGCAAGGTGCATTCGGCCGACAAGAAGAACGTCATGAAGTCGGGCGTGCTCTGGGACGAAGTGGTCAAGGGCGTGGCCAAGGACTATCCCGATGTCGAGCTGCACCACATCCTGGCGGACAACGCCGCCATGCAGCTGGTGCGCACGCCCAAGCAGTTCGACGTCATGGTGACCGACAATTTGTTCGGGGATATCCTCAGCGACGTCGCCGCCATGCTGACCGGCTCGCTGGGCATGCTGCCCTCGGCCAGCCTGGGCGCCCCCGATCCGGTGACCGGAAAGCGCAAGGCCTTTTACGAGCCCGTGCACGGCTCGGCCCCCGACATCGCCGGCAAGGGCATCGCCAACCCCATCGCCATGATCGCCTCCTTCGCCATGGCGCTGCGCTACAGCTTCGGCATGATCGAGCTGGCCGGCAAGGTGGAGGCGGCCATCTCGGCCGTGCTCAGCGACGGACTGCGCACCGGCGACATCGCCCAGCCCAATTGCCGGACCGTGGGCACCGAGGAAATGGGCGCCGCGATCCTGGCCAAGCTCAAGGCGTAACGATCCCGGCATCGCCCCGGCCCGGCGCCGGGGCCATCCCGAGACGGTGCGCCTTTCTCCGATCAAGCCCACCCGCCGGATCACCCCGACGGTGGAGCCAACAAAAAAGCCCCGGTGTCTCCACCGGGGCTTTTTGCATGACCATGCCAAAATTATTCGGCGGCGGCCTCTTCGGCGGCCGGAGCTTCGGCCGGGGCATTGGCGGCGGCCAGCTTGGCGGCCTTTTCCTCGGCGCGTTCCTTGGCCTTCTCGCCCGGAACGGCCTTGTTGGGGTTGTTGCGGGCATCGCGCTTGGCAACGCCGGCGGCATCCAGGAACCGCAGCACGCGGTCGGTGGGCTGGGCGCCGACATCGAGCCAGTGCTTGGCGCGCTCGGCATTCAGCACCACGCGGTTTTCCGCGTCCTTGGCCAGGAGCGGGTTGAAGGTGCCGAGCTTCTCGATGAAGCGGCCGTCGCGGGGCGAGCGGGCATCGGCGACGACGATATGGTAGAAGGGGCGCTTCTTGGTGCCACCACGGGCGAGACGGAGCTTGAGGGCCATTTTTGCTATCCTAGGGTTGGGTTTGGGTTGAGTTGACTATTTCTTCTTGCCCAGGCCGGGAAGGCCGGGGAAACGGGGAGCGCCGCCGCCCAGGCCCGGAAGGCCTGGAGCGCCGGAAGACTTGAGCAACGCGCCCACATCGCTGGGCAGCGCCTTGGGGGCGGGGGTCTCGGCGCCGGGCAGGCCCTTGAGCGCCGCCGGATCGATGCCGGCCTGGCGGGCCATCTGCTCGAGCTGGGCCGGGTCCATCTTGGAGAGATCGGGCATGCCGCCCATCATCTGGCCCATCTTGCCGCCGAACATGCCGCCCAAGGCACCCATGCCGCCCTTGCCGACCTTTTTCATCATGTCGGCCATCTGGCGGTGCTGCT
>NZ_JAUCDN010000464.1:0-1789 GCF_034675085.1 Devosia sp. | reverse complement strand
GCTCGAACGCGGAGGCAAACCTGTCCGCGTCGTCGAACCGGACATGTAGGTCGCCAATGGCGGCAATGCGGACCATATCGGCGCTTTCCTCGTTCCGGGTGCAAGCCACAAGGGGGAGCATGGCATGGGAAGTGCGTAACTTAAATATCAAAAAATGATGGAATAGTCACAAAAGTAACATTGCGGTTGGCGCGAACTGTGCCATTGTTGGGTGTTGCCTCCTTGCGGTTGAGTATGTCGGAGCTGCCGATGAGCGCCCCCCAGGTGATTACGCTCTCCAATGTGAGCAAGAGCTTCCGCATCGGCAGCGCCTCGGTCGTTGCCGTCAAGGCGGTGGACCTGCGCATACCCCAGGGGCAGTTCATTTCGGTGCTGGGGCCTTCCGGCTGCGGCAAGAGCACCCTGCTGCGCATGCTGGCCTCCCTCGACGAGCCCACGACGGGGCAGGTCAGCGTGTGGGGCGCCCGTCCGGCCGATCTTGCCTCCAGGCATCAGCTCGGAGTGGCGTTTCAGGATCACGCGCTGCTTCCCTGGCTCACCATCGCCCAGAATATCGCCATGCCCTTCCGCATCGCCGGGCGCAGGATCGATCATGCCCACGTCGCCGCCCTGATCGAGCTGGTGGGGCTGAGCGGCTTTGCCCAGGCCCGTCCCAGCCAGCTTTCCGGCGGCATGCGCCAGCGCGCCTCCATCGCCCGGGCCCTGGCGCTCAACCCCTCGCTTTTGCTGCTGGACGAGCCCTTCGGCGCGCTCGACGCGGTGACGCGGCGCCACATGAACATCGAATTGCAACGCATCTGGCTCGAGCACAAGCTGACCACGGTGCTGGTCACCCATTCGGTCGACGAGGCCGTCTTCCTGGCCGACCGGGTGATCGTCATGAGCGGAAGGCCGGGCGAGGTCATCCGGGACGTCACCATCGATTTCCCCCGTCCGCGCGCGCCCGACCTCATGCGCGAGCCGGCGTTTCATGCCCTGGTCGACGAGCTGACCTTGTGCCTGTCTCCCGGCGGGGAGGGCCATCAGCATTGAGCGGTCAGGCCGAGCATAGCCCGTTGAGCCCGCCTGTCCTGGGCGCCCTGGGCATCCTGTTGTTCCTGGGCTTCTGGCAGCTTGCCGGCGCCAATGGCTGGGGCGGGCTCACCCTGCCGGCGCTCGACCGGGTTCTGGCCGAATTCGCCAATCCCCAGCGCCAGGCGCTCTTTCTGCGCGCGGCCGGGGCCAGCCTGGCTTCGCTGGGCCTTGGCCTGCTTTACGGAGGCATGCTCGGCATCGGCCTGGCGCTGATGACGCGGATATTGCCCTTCCTCTGGGAGGGGCTCGACAATCTTGCGGCCCTGGTCAACGCCATCCCCTCCATCGCTTTGGCGCCGATTTTCATGCTGATGTTCACGCCCGAGACCGTGCCGGTGGCCATCGCCGCCATGAGCGTCTATTTCGTCACCTATGTGGCGACGCGTTCGGCGCTCGCCGGCACGCCCCGGGCCTATGGCGATCTCATGGGCGTATTGGGGGCGTCGCGCTGGCGCCGCTTGCGCCATGTCGAATGGCCCAGCGCCCTGCCGGGCATAGCCACCGCCTTGCGCCTGTCGGTGCCGGTGGCGCTGGTGGGCGTGGTGGTCGGCGAATGGTTCGGCGCGCCGCGCGGCTTCGGCCTGATTATGATTAGCGCCATGCAGAATTTCCAGATCCCGTTATTGTGGGCGACGGTCCTGCTGGTGGCCATCTGCTCGCTGACGCTCTATCTGGTGTTCACCGCGCTGGAAAAGCTCATCTACAGGCGGTTCAC
>NZ_JAUCDN010000463.1:0-1789 GCF_034675085.1 Devosia sp. | reverse complement strand
TCATTCCCTCTGGACCGCGTCGCAAATCTAGATATAAAGACATCTTTATATCTGGTGGAGCGCGATGGCGGATCTGGAGCAATTGGTGGGGGCGTTGAAGGCGGCGGGCGAGGATACCCGCCTGCGGCTTCTCGCCCTGCTCGCCGACGGCGATCATTCGGTCAAGGACCTGACCGAAATCCTCAAGCAGAGCCAGCCGCGCGTGTCGCGGCATCTCAAGCTTCTGGCCGATGCCGGGCTCATCGAGCGCAATGCCGAGGGGGCCTGGGCCTATTACGGCCCGGCGCAGGAGGGCGAGGGAGCGGCGCTGGCGCGCTGGCTGGTGAGGCGGCTCGATCCCGACGATCCCGACCGGCGGCGCGATATCGAGCGGCAGAACGATGTGCGCGCCGGCCAGCAGGCGCGGGCGGCCGAATATTTCGCCCGTGTCGCCGATGGCTGGGACCTGCTCAAGCGCCTGCATGTGCCCGAGGAGGCGGTGGAAGCCGCCGTGGTGGCCGCGCTTGGCGGGCGCAAGGTCGATACGCTGATCGATCTGGGCACTGGCACCGGGCGCATGCTGGAAGTGCTGCGCGAATTTTACGGCCGGGGCATCGGCATCGATTCGAGCCGGGAAATGCTGGCGGTGGCGCGGGCGCGGCTGGCTTCGGCCGGCATCGCCAATGCGCAGGTGCGCCTGGGCGATATCGGCGATGTCGATCTCAATGCCGGGCCGGCCGATGTCATCGTCATCCACCAGGTGATGCATTATTTCGACGATCCGGGCCGCATGCTGGCGCAGGCGCGCCGCCTGCTCAAGCCGGGCGGGGACATGGTGATCGTCGATTTCGCTCCCCATGATCTCGAATTCCTGCGCACCGACCATGCCCATAGGCGGCTCGGCCTCTCGGAAGCCCAGATGAGCGCCTGGGCCGGCGCGGCCGGGCTTTTTGTGGCCGAACGACATGAATTTCCCAGCGCCCGCGAGGGCGGGCTGACGGTGTGCCTCTGGCGCCTCAGCGACAAGACCGCAAACGGATAGACCCATGCTCGAAGATAGTTTCCGCGCCAGCCGGCAGGTGGCGGGCCAGCGCCCCGATTTGCAGATTTCCTTCGAATTTTTCCCGCCCAAGACCGACGTCATGGAGGAAAAATTCTGGGACAGCGTCAACAAGCTCGCTCCCCTCAAGCCGCGCTTCGTCTCGGTCACCTATGGCGCCGGCGGCTCCACCCGCGAGCGCACGCTGCGCATGGTGAGCCGCATCAAGGCCGAGACCGGGGTGGACGCTGCCGCCCATCTCACCTGCGTGGGCGCGACCCGCGACGAGGTTGACGGGGTGGTGCGCGGCTACCGGGAGGCCGGCATCAACCGCATCGTGGCGCTGCGCGGCGACCCGCCGGAGGGCGTGGGCCAGCCCTTTACCCCGCACCCGCAGGGTTATCAGAACGCCGCCGACCTGGTGGCCGGGCTGCGCCGTATCGGCGATTTCGACATTTCCGTCGCGGCCTATCCCGAAAAGCACCCGCAAAGCCCCGACTGGGCCTATGAGATCGACAATCTCAAGCGCAAGATCGATGCGGGGGCCGACCGGGCCATCACCCAGATGTTCTTCTCCAACAGCCATTATCTGCGCTATCTCGAACGCGCCCGCGCCGCAGGCATCTCCGCGCCTATCGTGCCGGGCATCCAGCCCATCCACAGCTTCAAGCAGATCGCCAGCTTTGCCGGGCGCTGCGGCGCTTCCATTCCCGGTTGGCTGGCCGAGCGCTTCGAGGGGCTGGAGGACGAGCCGGAAACCCATGCGCTGGT
>NZ_JAUCDN010000462.1:0-1805 GCF_034675085.1 Devosia sp. | reverse complement strand
TGAAGTGCCGTCGGCGAAGACTTTGATAGCTAAATTTCTGTCGCCTCGGAAAGCGATAGGGCGTCATCGACGTCCACGCCGAGGTAGCGAACCGTGTTCTCGATCTTGCTGTGACCAAGCAGGATTTGAATGGCTCGCAAATTCCCTGTGGCCTTGTAGATGAGCGACGCCTTGGTTCGGCGAAGGGAATGAGTTCCGTATTCCTCGGGTACAAGACCGATGGCTGTCACCCACTCGTCGACAAGTCTCGCATACTGTCGCGTGCTGAGGTGGTTGTTGGGATGGACGCGGCTGGGGAATGCGAAATCATCGACGCCGCCGCCTCGGCGTTCGAGCCAGGCGAGCAGGCTGGCCCTCGTATCGGCAGTGATCTCGAACTGAACTGGTCTTCCCGTCTTCTGCTGGATCACCATTGATCTAGATCGAATGGACGGTCCCGCCACAAGCGTGCCGATCTTGATTTTCACCAAGTCACAGCCTCGAAGCTTGCTATCGAGCGCGAGGTCGAACAAGGCTCGATCGCGAAGTCGGCCTTCCCGATCAAGAAAGAAGCGGATTGACCAGATCTGTCTGACTTTGAGAGCACGTTTGGCGCCGACCTGCCTACCCGCATTCCAAGCTGGTCTCCCTGCAGCGGCAGGGTCATATTGTGAGATACCCATTACATTTCTCCTGTGGCCGAAGCGGCCATCGGACAAACGATTGTGGCAGGGTCTCAGATGGCTTATGCCGGCCCCATTTCTGACTTCGAATTTCAAAATTTACAGCTTCGCCAAGGTCGTCGGCCTCTCCCCTCCTCATAATGCTGCTTGGTTGGTTCTGGCCCGCTAGTGCTGGACCAGAAAGATTTCTTGGCGCCGCTTGCGCTGTCGCGCCCATTTTGAGGATGGGGCCCGGAGGCCGACTTGACCCCGGATTTGTCCACTGGCGCCTGCGGCGCTTGCCCCAGCTTCGATGGAAGCTGGGGTGGGGGATGGTGGGGTGGACCTCTCCGGCGTCAACCTCTGGCTCGGATGCTCTTTCTTTCGATTGATGGCTGCCGGAACGGCATGTTTGAAGGGATCTCCGATCCCTTCGGTCCTTGAGACGGCCGGCTTGCCGGCCGCTCGGGACGGTTACCCCGAGACCCATTGGTCGAGCGGAGTAACCGAACCGATCTGCTTCTGGCTCTCGGATGAGCCAGAAGCAGACCCCTTGCTGCGTCAGGGGCAGGCCAGAACGTTCAGGGCAGGCGCTGATGCGGCGCCAGGCCATGGGGCGCCTTGGCCAGCAGCCAGAACGACAGCCACGGATGCAGCGCCGAGATCATATGGCGGTGATAGGCGTGGAAGGGGTGCAATTTGCCGGGCGAGGCCTTGAGCCGCACCATTTTGGTGCGCAGCTCGGGAGCGAGCATGGCGGCCACTGCGGGCACGGCATCGGCAACATGCTCGATCAGAGGGACCCAGTGCTTGCCGGTGCGGGCGACGACGATTCCCGCCGCACAGGCCGCCACCACCTTGCCGGCCATGACCTTGTCCTGACCCGAGGCATTGTTCAGCCGTTCGACCACCTGCAGCCAGCGTAGCACAAGCGGCAGTTCGTCCTGGATGGATTGGCGAAGATCGCGAGCACCGACCAATTTGGCCAAGGCGCTCCATTCGGCGGCCACCAGCTTGAGATCGGCACCCGACGCCACTGCGCTGGCGATTTTCTCCGTCAGCCCCGGCGCCTTGGCCTGGAGCTTTTCGGCCAGGGCCGCGGCATAAGCCCGCTGTCCTTCGGCATGGCGCTTTCCCTCTTTAATGAGAATAACCTCGGGACCG
>NZ_JAUCDN010000461.1:0-1807 GCF_034675085.1 Devosia sp. | reverse complement strand
TCAGCGTGCCGGTTTCGGCTTCGCCGATACTGGCCTGGAAATTGGCGATGGCGCGGCGCGTACGCGGGCCCGAGACCCCGTCCGGGGTGCCGGCGTCATAGCCCAGCGCATTGAGGCGGCTCTGGATGAAGCGCATGCGCTCGCGCTCCTCGGCGGCTCGTTGCGCCGCTGCCGGATCGACGCTGCGCTGGCGCGGGGCCTGGGTCTGCTGCTGGCGGTTGCGCTGTTCCATCCCGTTGATGATGAGCGCGCCGCCGATGGAGAACATGTCGCGGATGATCCGCTCCTGCGCCAGGGTCGGGCTGGCCGTCAGCGCCGCGAGCGCGACGAGGACGGGCGGGGCGATTTTCTTGCGGGTGAACGCCATGGCACAAACTCCTAGGTGCGGCCTTGCTGGATCGACAGCAGCCAGGAAGCGGTGGGCACGTCGCCCTGATTGGCAAATTCGCTGGTGATCTGGTCGAGATGGGCGTGGCTGGTCGCCATCGCCTTGACCAGCAGCACGCAGGAAGTGGGGAACACCGCATAGACCCCGCCATTGCCCTGCGTCTGCTTGCCGATATTGTCGCCGCGGAAATCCGGCACGGATTTGAGCACGTGGCGCAGATAGTCGAACGAGGGAGTATAGGCAGAGGCCGCATAGGTGATGAAATTGCACAGCACGTCGCGGCGCAGCGCCTGCTGGCGCGCATTGACGCTGACATCGGTGGCCAGGGCGATGACCAGCACGTCGAGCAGGTTCTGGTCGCCCAGATTGAGGAAATTGTCCGGCATGGTCAGCTGCCGGTAGCGATGCCGGGTGCCCAGGACGCGATCCTCGTAGCCGACCAGCTCCTCGATCGAATAGGTCTCGTCGCCCAGCACCATGCCATTGGCCACGAACCAGTTGAGGTCGGCCATGGAATAGACGGTGCCCAGGCGCGTCAGCAGTGGCAGGGTGGCGGGCACGATATCGGCTTCGCGCTTGTTCAGGTCGAGCCCGCGCGTCACGAACCAGGCGATTTCGGCCGGGCGCGCGCCATAGCTGAGGGTATTGGCCAGAAGGCAGGTGCCGGTGGAGTCGCTGCCGCAGGCGAAGCGCCGGTTCAGATCGATGGGGCTGATGGCGGCGAGGTAATTATAGAGCCGGTCGATCTTGCCCAGATTGGCGGCGAGATCGCCCCCATGGTTCTCGACCAGGGTGGTGTAGAAAATCTGGCCGCTATCGATATCGGCGGCGGTCACATAGCCATTGGCCAGGTAGAAATTGGCCTTCTCGTAATCGCCCGCGGCCACGAAGGCCTGGAAGGCGGTTGTGTTGTTGGTGTCCTGCGCCAGGCTTGGCGCGGCAGCGAGCAGCAGGGAGGCGACGGCGCCCCCAAGAAGACGAAGTATTGACAACAATATCCCCAAGCCCCGGTGACTTTCCCATGGTCAATCAACACGATTGGCCAATCCAATGCAAGGAAAGCCGCTCCTCGTGCGAGCGGATTTTTACATTATGATTGACGAAGGGCGCGGCAGGCTGGCGTCGCCTGGCCGGGCGGCTTCCCCGCGTAAATGGCTGAATAAAATTGTGCACTTTTTGCAATTCGACGAATGGAATCGGCGTTTTCTGGGCGTCTCTCGCATCAAATGCACGAAACTATGCGAGCAGGCGTGATAGAATGATGAAAATCGCCGCATGGAGGAGATTGGGGCATGAGCGACGCCATTGTTCTGGGGGCCGGCATTGTCGGCGTGGCGACGGGGATCTATCTGTTGCGCCGGGGCCGCAGCGTCACCCTGTTCGACCGGCGCGAGCCGGGCCATGAAACCAGCTTCGGCA
>NZ_JAUCDN010000460.1:0-1837 GCF_034675085.1 Devosia sp. | reverse complement strand
GCGCGCAGCAGCCGCATGGCTCAGTTGAACTTGACGGTCGGCACCGCCCGGTCGGCCTCGTTTTCGAGCTCGAAATATTCGGCCTTCTGGAAGCCGAAGGCATTGGCGAACAGGTTGGAGGGGAAGGATTCGACCATGACGTTGAGATTGCGCGTAGCGCCGTTGTAATAGCGCCGCGCCATCTGGATTTCGTCTTCCACCGTCTGGAGGGCAGACTGAAATTCCAGGAAGGTGGTATTGGCTTTGAGGTCGGGATAGGCCTCGGCGGTGGCAATGAGCCGGCCCAGGGCAGCGGAAAGCTGGCCTTCGGCTTTGGCCCGGGCTTCGGGCGAGCCGCCGGCGGCGGCGCTGGTGGCGGCGGCGCGGGCATTGGTCACCGCTTCGAGCGTTTCGCGCTCATGACCCATATAGCCCTTCACCGTTTCCATCAGATTGGGGATCAGGTCGGTGCGGCGCTTGAGCTGCACGTCGATCCCCGACCAGCCTTCGGCGACCATCTGCCGGTTCTTTACCAGCCCGTTATAAATGGCGATGGCGTAGACTGCGGCGACGATAATGAGGCCGAGGATAATCCAACCGAACATGAGCGTGCCTCCGACAAGGGCAAGGGATCGTGGAGGCGACATTGGCATTGCGCCGAAGCATGCGCAATGGCCGGCATCTTGACTTGCGCCATTCCTTCACTAGCTTAGGAAGCATGAGTACGCTTGCAGCACATCTTCTGGCTAACCCCATCGTGGGATTGCAGCCCTAGGCTTGTCCGCCGCGCCGGCACCTGCCTAGGGCAGGCTACCGGTTATCCGGCCATTTTATTGGCGCACTCCATCTACCTCAGTTTCAACCCGGCCCCACCGGCGCGCAGACGCGACGGCGGCCAGAAGGATTATACGCAATGACCAACATGACGACTCATAACGACCTGGTTCCCGACATCACGCTGAGCGCCGACGATCACCGCCAGCTCAACAGCCTGGCCATGGCGGCGCTGGAGCGCCTGCCCGATCTTTCCGATTATCTGCTCTCCGAGCTGGAGCGCGCCCAGATTGTCGACGACACCGCCGTGCCGGCCGATATCGTGCGCATGGGCTCGAGCGTGCGCTATCGCACCGATGCCGGCCAGGAGCAGCAGGTGACGCTGGTCTATCCGGTGGATGCCGATATCGCCGCCGGGCGGATTTCGGTGATGACGCCGGTGGGCACGGCCCTGATCGGGCTGCGCGTCGGCCAGTCGATCACCTGGCGCGACCGGGCCGACAAGCGCCAGATGCTGACCGTGCTGTCGGTCACGCCCGAAATCGTGGCGGGCTAAACGGGGCGGCGCCTATTGCGCGCCGCCGCCATCGGTATGCAGCCAGGCCTCGCCGCAGGCCTTGGCCAGTTCACGGATGCGCAGGATATAGCTCTGCCGCTCGGTGACCGAGATGACACCGCGCGCATCGAGCATATTGAAATTATGCGAGGCCTTGATGACCTGCTCATAGGCGGGAATAGCCATGGTCTGGCGGTTGCCCTCCGCGCCCTTTTCCAGAATGGCGCGGCATTCCTTCTCGGCATCCTCGAAATGGCGGAAAAGGATGTCGGTGTCGGCCGCCTCGAAGTTGTACTTCGAGCTTTCCTGCTCGTTCTGCAGGAACACATCGCCATAGGTCACCTTGTCGGCGCCCTCGCGGCCATTGAAATTCAGCTCATAGACGTTCTCGACGCCCTGCACATACATGGCGAGCCGTTCTAGCCCATAGGTGATTTCCCCCGGCACGGGCGAGCACTCGAAGCCAGCCACCTGCTGGAAATAGGTGAACTGGCTCACTTCCATGCCGTCACACCAGCATTCCCAGCC
>NZ_JAUCDN010000459.1:0-1857 GCF_034675085.1 Devosia sp. | reverse complement strand
GCAGCCCGGGCCGCGCGAGCCCGTCGCGGTGCTGCGCGATATTTTCGGCCATAAGAGCTTTCGCGGCCAGCAGGCAGAGGTGGTCGACCATGTCGTGGGTGGCGGCGACGCCGTGGTGCTGTTCCCCACCGGCGCAGGAAAATCCCTGTGTTATCAGGTGCCTGCCATCTGCCGGCCCGGCGTCGGCATCGTCATTTCGCCGCTCATCGCTCTGATGCGCGACCAGGTCGAGGCGTTGCGCCAGGCCGGGGTCGCGGCGGCGGCGCTCAATTCCGCCCTCAGCCCTGAGGGAGCCGCCGAGGTGCGCCGTAAATTGCGCAATGGCGCGCTTGACCTGCTCTATGTCGCGCCCGAGCGCGTCGCCACGCCCGGCTTTGCCAATATGCTGTCGGGCATCGATATTTCGCTCTTTGCCATCGATGAGGCCCATTGCGTCAGCCAGTGGGGCCATGATTTCCGCCCTGAATATCGCGAGCTGATCAATCTGGTCGAGCTCTTCCCCGGCGTGCCGCGCATCGCGCTCACCGCCACCGCCGATCCCACCACCCGCGCCGACATCATCGAGCGGCTGGGGCTGGAACAGGCGCGCATCTTCACCACCAGTTTCGACCGCCCCAATATTTCCTATTCCATCGTCGAGCGCGACAAGGCCCGCGACCAGCTCCTCTCCTTCCTCGCCGCCCACAAGGGCAGCTCCGGCATCGTCTATTGCCTGTCGCGCGCCAAGGTCGAGGACATGGCTGATTGGCTCACCGGCAAGGGCATTCCGGCGCTGCCCTATCATGCCGGATTGCCGCCCGAACGGCGCAGCGCCAATCAGGACGCCTTCCTCAAGGAAGACAATATCTGCATGGTGGCCACGGTTGCCTTCGGCATGGGCATCGACAAGCCCGATGTGCGCTATGTCGCCCATATGGACCTGCCGTCCTCCATCGAGGCCTATTACCAGGAAACCGGCCGCGCCGGGCGCGACGGCCAGCCCGCCGACGCCTGGATGAGCTATGGCATGGCCGATGTGGTGCAGCGCCGCCGCATGATCGACGAGGGCGGCGCCCCCGAGGAGGTCAAGCGCCTGGAGCACGGCAAGCTCAACGCGCTGCTCGGCGTCTGTGAAACCGCCGAATGCCGCCGCAAGGCCATTCTCAACCATTTCGGCGAGGTCCATCCCGGCAATTGCGGCAATTGCGACACCTGCCGCTCGCCGGTGGAAAGCTGGGACGGCACCGAAGCCGCCATCAAGGCCATGGCCGCCATCTACCGCACCGGCATGCGGTTCGGCGCCGCCCATATCGTCGATGTGCTGATGGGCAAACCCACCGAAAAGGTCGAGCGCTTCGGCCACCATAATCAGCCGGTCTTCGGCCAGGGCAAGGACCTCGACGCCAAGACCTGGCAGTCGGTCATAAGGCAATTGACCGCTTCCGGCCTCGTCGTCGTCGATCATGCCAATCATGGCGCGCTGACGCTGGGGGAGGGGGCCCGCGCCGTCTTCCGCCATGAGCGCACGGTTACCCTGCGCAAGGACCGGCCGCGCAAGGCGGTGGAAGTGCGCCGCCAATTGGCCAATGCCGTTTCCATTCCCGATCACGCCCGGCCGGTCTTCGACGCGCTGCGCGAAGAGCGCCTGCGCATCGCCCGCCAGCAGGGCGTGCCGCCCTATGTCATCTTCCACGATGCCACGCTCAAGGCCATGGCGCTGGCGCGCCCACGTCACCCCCACGACATGCTCAACCTGCCCGGCGTTGGCCAGGCCAAGCTCGACCGCTACGGCGAAGCCTTTTTGGCCGTCCTCGCCAGGCTGAATTAGAGCGTTTCCAGCAAAAGTGGAAACGGTTTTGCGGTTCGGAAACGCGATAA
>NZ_JAUCDN010000458.1:0-1858 GCF_034675085.1 Devosia sp. | reverse complement strand
CTCGCGCGCCCTGGCATTGGTGGGCGGATGGGCGCCGCATTCGAGATCGGCTGCCGAAAGCCCCATGCGCGAGAGAAAATGCGACACGCCCTCGACATGCACATCCTCGCCGTGATGGCTGGCACAGGCCAGCGCCAGCTCTTCGGGGCTATGGTGGAAGCGCGCCTCGGCCCCTTGTGAGAAGATCGCCAGCGCCTGCATGGATTTGATGGCCGAGCGCGGAAAGATGGGCCGCTCGATATCGCCGGCCGAAGCGATCACCCGACCCTCGGCATCCATCACCACATAGGCGCCGCGATGGCGATTTTCGACCCAATTGCCGCGACAGGTTTCAGCGAGAACGGGATTGGCATCCATGAAAAAAACTCCGGCCCAGGCTGTGTCCACGAACAGCGCCGAGCCGGAAAAGTCAATGCATGGGTGGGAGGTCGTCGTGCAGCCCGTCAGAGCCGGGCCAGCGTCAGGTAGCGGGAATTGACCCAGCCGCGGATAGTGCGCCCTTCGATGAGGCACCAGTCCGAGCCGGTGGTGGCTTCGATGCAGCGCTCCACCCAGACGCGGCTGCCGGTGGTCAACCCGCCCAGTTTCTGCGAATAGGCGGCGGGCCATTTGCGCACATTGAGTTCGTCCGAGCGGGCAACGCCGGTTACCCGCGCCGGCTGTTCGACATGGTAGCCGGCGGCCATGGCCGGCTGGACGGCGAAAGCGCTGGCGGCGACCAGCACGAAGCCGCAAAGCGTGGCGAGAAGAAGTTTTTCCTGCTGGCGGTTCATTGTCATGCCCCTCGAAGCCTTTGTTTCGATGGTCACGACTATGCCGGCGCCGCATTGAACCGAAGCTGATGGCGTCGTTCAGATAGCGTTCATCGCCGGCTCACTTCATCCAGAACATGGGCCTGAGGTTGCTCGAAAGCGGCTCGTTCCTGTCATTGGTCGCCATGATGTCAGCCATATGCGCCCACCAGCGTTGCATCACTTCCGTCCGGGGCAGGTCGTCCATGGTGTGGTCGCGGCGGCGCCACAGCACACCGAACAGCGTGTTGGTCTCCTCGTCGAGATGGATGGAATAGTCCTTCACGCCTGCTGCATGGAGCAGGTCCACCAGCTCGGGAAAAATCTCGTCATGGCGCTTCTTGTATTCCTCCGCCATGCCGGGGTTGAGCGTCATCTTGAAGGCGTGCTTTTCGTAGCCGACATCCTCGATCATGCCCGGCGCTCCCTCCATAGTCTGAGCAGGATCGGCAGCGCGATCACTACGATCAGCAGCGCGCCGATGAAAATCGACATGACGATGCCGGGCACGTTGAGCAGGCCCAGCCCGAAGGTGACCAGCCCCATGATGAGGCCGGCCAGCACCACCCCGATAATCGAGCCCGACCCGCCCAGGATCGACACCCCGCCCAGCACCACCATGGTGATGACTTCAAGCTCGAACCCCTGCGCGATGGAGGGGCGGGTCGAGCCCAGCCGCGCCGTCAGCAGCACGGCGGCGATGCCGCTCATCAGCCCGGTGAGGCAGAACAGCACGAATTTGATGCGGCCCACCCGTACGCCGGAAAATTGTGCAGCGGCAGGATTATTGCCGATAGCATAGACGCGGCGACCGAAATTGGTGTGGTGCAGCAGGACGTAGAAGATCACCGCGCAGACCAGGAACAGCACCAGCTCGAACGAGATCACCCACCACACATAGCCCTGCCCGAACCAGGCGAAATCCTTGGGATAGCCCTTGAAGCTCTGGTCGCCCAGGATGATGAAGGCAATGCCACGGAAAAGGCTCATTGTGCCGATGGTGACGACGATGGAGGGCAGCTTCAGCCCCGTTACCAGAAAGCCGTTGAAGGCGCCGCACAGAATGC
>NZ_JAUCDN010000457.1:0-1866 GCF_034675085.1 Devosia sp. | reverse complement strand
GTGAGCTATTTCAAGCTGCGCGCGCCCTTTTCCATCGTCGCGCCCGAAATCGCGCTGACCCCGGCCGAGCATGCGTTCGCCATCGATGTCTATGAAAACGGGCTGGGGGAATTTTATGCCCGCAACAATCTGGCCCGCTTCGGCCGGCTGCGGCTGGAAACGCCGGAGGATCGACGCGGCCCGCCGCCGGCACCCAGCCTGCCCCGGCGCAGCCTGCTGCCCATTGGCGGGGGCAAGGATTCGCTGGTGAGCGTGGACCTGCTGAGCAATGTGGGCGTCGACTTCACCCCCTTCGCGGTCAATCCGCGCGGGCCGATCCTGAGTTCGGTGGAGCGCATCGAGCGCGCGCCGCTCTATGTGACGCGCACCCTGGACGCCGAAATGATCCGGCTCGGCGCCCAGCCCGGCTATTACAACGGCCACGTACCCTCCACCGCCATCAATTCCATGATCGCGGCGCTGGCGGCCCTGCTTTACGGCTATGACCAGATCGTCCTGTCCAACGAGCGCTCGGCCAGCGAGGGCAATGTGGAATTCGACGGGCGGGAAACCAACCACCAATACTCCAAGTCGCTCGGCTTCGAGTTGCTGATCGCCTCGACCCTGTCCGACGCCACCGGCGGCGCGCTGAAATATTTTTCGCTGCTGCGGCCCTATTCGGAGGCGCGCATCGCCTCGCTCTTTACCCATGAGACCAAGTTCGACCGCGTGTTTTCGAGCTGCAACCGCAATTTCCGCCTCTCCGGCAATTCGGGGCCCCTCTGGTGCGGCGAATGCCCCAAATGCCATTTCGTCTTCCTGATCTTCGCCCCCTTCATGACCAAGCAGCGCCTGCTCTCCATCTTCGGGCGCGATTTGCTCGATAACCCCGCCCATGAGCGCTCCTTCCGCGAGCTTTCGGGGCTGGCCGGGCAGAAACCCTGGGAATGCGTCGGGGAAATCCGCGAGGCGGCGGCCTGCCTCTATACGCTGACCCGCCATGCCGACTGGCACGAGGACGCGGTGGTCAAGGCGCTCAAACCCGACCTTTTCGCCCAATATGGCGAGCCGCAACTGCAACTGGCCATGGCCGAATGCCTCACCGACAGCCGCGACCACCATATTCCGCCGGCCCTTGCCGCCAAGGTGGCCGCCTATGCGGTTTGACGCCCCGGTCCTGCTCTATGGCGCCGGGCGCGAGGCCCGCTCCACCCGCGCCTTCCTCAGGACGCGCGCGCCGGGACTGAAGGTGTTCGTCACCGTCGACAGCGGCGCGGCCGATATCGAGGACGCCGAAATCATCGCCCCGGCGGACCTGCCAGCCGCCATTGCCGAAAGGCGCTTCGGGCTGATCGTGAAAAGCCCCGGCGTCTCACTCTATAAGCCGCTCCTTGGCAAGGCGCGCAAAGCCGGCATCCCCGTCACCTCCAATCTCAATCTCTGGGGCGCGGCCTATCGCAAGGGGCGCAGGGTGATCGCCATTTCCGGCACCAAGGGCAAATCCACCACCGCCACGCTGGTCCATCTGATGCTGACCCGCTCGGGGCTGGATGCTGGCCTTGCCGGCAATGTCGGCCTGGCGCCGCTCGACATTGCCGACAGCCACGCCATCATCGTCTTCGAATTGTCGAGCTACCAGACCGCCGACATGGATTTCCTCCCCGACCTGGCGGCGATCACCAATCTTTATCCCGAACATGTCGACTGGCACGGATCGGTGGAGCGTTATTTCGCCGACAAGCTGCACCTCATCGACCGCGATGGCGATTTTCCCGTGGCTATGGGCGCGGGCGCACAGAAAAATCCGCTGGTGCTGGCGGCCCGGCGCGATCCGGCCCGCGAGATAGCCGGCCTTACCTCCGAACAGGGCGCGGCGATCGCGGCGGC
>NZ_JAUCDN010000456.1:0-1866 GCF_034675085.1 Devosia sp. | reverse complement strand
TCGCGCTGGATGCGATTGAGCAGCTCGCGATGGGTTTCCACCTGCGGCCCGCCCAGCTCATAGATGCGCCCGGTCTTGACCCCGCCCTCGGCGGCGATGGCAAAGGCTTCGGCAACGTCGCCGACATAGGCCGGCTGGAAAAGGGTCTTGCCCGAAATCAGCGGCAGCACCGGGAAAAGCCGCGCCAGCCCCGCCATGCGGTTGAAGAAAATATCGCCCTGGCCGAACAGGATGGAGGGCCGCAGGATCACTGCCTCGGGAAAGGCGTCCAGCACCGCCTTCTCGCCCTGGAGCTTGCTGGCGGCATAGGCGCTGACCCCGGCCGCCGCCTCGACGCCCAGCGCCGACATATGCACCAGGCTGGTCACCCCCGCCGCCCGCGCCGCAGCGGCCACATTGGCCGCTCCCGCCACATGCACGGCCTGGAAACGCTGGGCGCCGCGCTCATAGCCGATGCCGGCGAGATTGATGACGATATCGGCCCCCGCCACGGCGCGCTCCACCGAGGCGCGGTTACGGATATTGGCCTGGATGGGCTGCACCTGGCCGACGCTGCCATACATCTTGACGTGTCCGGCCAGGTCGGGCCGGCGCCCGGCGACGCGGATGCGATAGCCGCGCCGCGCCAGCAATTGCACGATCGGGGTGCCGACAAACCCCGCCCCACCGAAAATGGTGACGAGTTTGGGTTCAAAGCGATCCATCTTGGGCTCCGGCGCTAGGCATAAATCGTTCCCGCTTCTAGCCCATGGCCGGCGGCGCTGTCGAGGGCCGGGCCCATGCCGGCAGGAGAATCCGCTTGACACGGCGGCAAAATCGTTCTGGATTTGTTCGGACTTATGGGAGATAAAGACCATGTCTGCGGAAAGCCAGACCTATCACGGCCAATGCCATTGCGGCGCCGTGCGTTTTTCAGCCACGACCGCGCTTGATTCGCCCGGCGATTGCAACTGCTCGCGCTGCCGGCGCCTGGGCTGGGTGATGCAGTCGCTGCCGGCGGCCGATTTCGTGCTCGAAAGCGGGGCGGACAATCTCACGCCCTATCATTTCAACACCGGGGCCATCGACCATCTCTTCTGCAAGACCTGCGGCATTGAGTCCTTCGCCCGCGGCAGCGACGGCAAGGGCAATGCGCTGGTGATGATCAATATCAACTGCCTGGAGGACGCTCCGGCCATCGATCGGGACAAAATCAAGCATTGGGATGGGGCCAATTGGTGAGTGCGCGCACAAAGCGTGTTGACATCGGGCGGCGCGCCCCCTAGTTACACCCCCGCCTGCCCAGATGGCGGAATTGGTAGACGCGCACGGTTCAGGTCCGTGTGCCGCAAGGCGTGGAAGTTCGAGTCTTCTTCTGGGCACCAAGTTCAAGCCCCGGTCCCCGACATATGTCGCGGCCGGGGCTTTTTCTTTTTCGCCGGCCTCTTGGATTCATACCCCACCCGCCGGCGCTGCCCACGGACCTGATCCGCGGGCCACTCTCCCCCTCGGCACAAGCGGGCAATGGCCACCGGGTCAAGCCCGGTGGCAGCGGCGGTGTTGGGGGCACCCTCTCGCACCCAAACAAAACTTATCCCCGCTCCCTGCCGGCCCCCTTATCCTTTCCCCATTCCTGCCGATGACACGCGGTGCCGACGAAGCGCCGGGCAGGGAGAACGGGGGGTTCGGGGTCGCCTGGGCCGATGCGTGGATGCCGACAACCGGCCAGAGCCGGACCGCCCCCGCAAGGACGTTCGCGTCCGCGCCGACGGCGGCTCCGAAGCGTCAAACCCCAAAAGGGGGCCGCTCGAGGCGTGCGCAGAAAACCCGATCGTGGGAAGCGGCTTTCGCCTCTTCTATTCGTCTACCAATCGGGGCGGAAGCCGC
>NZ_JAUCDN010000455.1:0-1870 GCF_034675085.1 Devosia sp. | reverse complement strand
ATGGGCTCGATGTGGGCTGCAAGGCCGACATGGTGCTGCTCCAGGCCGACGACGCGATTGAAGCCATCCGCCTCAAGGCGGCGCGCCTCGCCGTCATCAAGGGGGGGCGGGTGATCGCGCGCACCGCGCCGCGCCTCAGCGCCCTGAGCCTGCCCGGACGCCCGAGCCGGCTCGATCCATCGCGCATGCGCTAGGGGTTGCCATGCCCATCGAAGCCACTTTCTCCCCTCGCGGGAGAAGGTGGCGCGAAGCGCCGGATGAGGGGGGTGAGTGGATTGGCCCCCGGGGGATAAACGCGCTGTTAAGGTAAACCATCCGATAATCCCGGCCGGGCGCAGGACGTCCGCGGGGTGAGTTTTCGGTCAAATGCGTCTTATCGTCGGCATCATCGTGGTGTTCGGTTCCGTATTCGGCGGCTATGCCGCCATGGGCGGGCACCTGGAGGTTCTCTGGCAGCCTTTCGAATTCGTCATCATCCTCGGGGCGGCCATCGGCGCCTATATCATCGGCAATTCCGCCGCCGTGCTCAAGCAGACCCCGGCCATGTTCGGCACCCTGCTCAAGGGCTCGAAATATAACAAGGCCGCCTATCTCGAGCTTCTGGGCATGCAGTTCAGCCTGTTCAAGCTGGTGCAGGCCAAGGGCATTCTGGCGCTGGAACAGCATATCGAAAACCCGTCCGAATCCACGCTGTTCGCGCGCTTTCCCACCTTTGCCGCCAATCATCACGCGGTAGAATTCGTCTGCGATTATCTGCGCATGGTCACGCTCGGCTCCAACAATGTCCATGAGATGGAAGCGCTGATGGACGAGGAATTGGAGACCCATCACCAGGAGCGCGAGCGCGTGGTGATGGCGGTGCAGGCGCTGGCCGACGGCACCCCGGCGCTGGGCATCGTCGCGGCGGTGCTGGGCGTCATCAAGACCATGGGCGCCATCACCGAGCCGCCCGAGGTGCTGGGCCATCTGATCGGCGGGGCGCTGGTGGGCACGTTTTTCGGCGTCTTCGTCGCCTATGGCTTTTTCGGCCCCTTCGCGCAGTCGCTGCGCAACACCTATGAGGCGGAATCGAAGTATTTCCTCTCGCTCAAGGTGGGGCTGCTCGCCCATATTTCGGGGCAGGTGCCGGTGATGGCCATCGAATTCGCCCGCAAGGCGCTGATGTCGGAGGACCGGCCCAGCTTTGCCGAGGTGGACGAGGCCACGGCCAACCTGCCGCTGACCAACTGAGCCGGCGGAGGCCAGCATGGCGGATTTCGACCGTCCGATCATCATCAAGAAGGTCAAGAAGCATAAGCACGCCCATCATGGCGGCGCCTGGAAGATCGCCTATGCCGACTTCGTGACGGCGATGATGGCGTTTTTCCTGCTGCTTTGGCTCATCAGCATGACCACGCCCGAGCAGAAGGAAGGGCTCGCCTCCTATTTCGCCCCGGCCAGCATCGCCCCCACCACCAGCGGGGCGGGCGGGCTGATGGGCGGCACGGCGCTGGACAATTCCGATGCGCAGATGTCCGGCTCGCAGCCCGAAATCGCCAAGGAAGTGGCCATGGTGCCCAAGGGCGAGGATTTCGGCTCGGTGCAGGGCGCGCTGAGCGGGCGCAACCAGCAGCAGGGCGCGGATTCGGCCGATAGCCGCACCTCGCAGACCGATATGCGCGCCGATGACGACCAGGGTTTTCACAGCGCCGCCGCCAGCATCCGCCAGGCCTGGCAATCCATGCCCGACATCACCGATATCGCCGACAGCCTCATCGTCGAGGAAACCACCGAGGGGCTCAATATCCGCCTCATCGACCAGGAGGGGCGGCCGATGTTTCCCGAGGGCTCGAAATATCCCAACGAGCCGACGCGCCAGGCCATCGCCGCC
>NZ_JAUCDN010000454.1:0-1874 GCF_034675085.1 Devosia sp. | reverse complement strand
CGAAGCCGATATTCTGGCCCACGGTCATATGCGGATAGATGGCGTAGTTCTGGAATACCATGGCGATATTGCGCTGCTTGGGCTCGCGCTGGTTCACCACCTCGCCCCCGATCAGCAGCTTGCCTTCGGTGATGTCCTCCAGTCCCGCGATCATGCGCAGCGTGGTGGACTTGCCGCAGCCGGAAGGGCCGACAAAGACCACGAATTCCCCGTCCTCTATGGTGAGGTCAATGCCGTGTACGGCGCGGGTTGCGCCATAGGCCTTGACCAGCCCCTGCAATTCGATCCTGGCCATCAGGCGGCTCCCTTCAATGCGTCGAAACGCTCATCGAGCATGTGCGCGGCCGCGCTCTGGCGGCGCAGCAGGGCGCCATGCCGGGCGGCAAGATCGCTTGCATCCTGCCGGTAGCCGGCCAGGGCCGCGCCCAGCGGCTCTGGCGCCGGCCCGCCATAGCGGGCGCGCACGGCAACGAAATATTCGGGCGAGACCAACTCGGCATAAGTCTTCTGGTCCAGCGTGGTCTTGCGGCCCGTGGCTTTTTTGAAGGCTTCGGCGAAGGGTGCATAGCCGTCGCTGCCCAGATCGCCGCTCATGGCGACTACGGCTTTGGCGACGGCGGCGGCGATCTCGTGGCCCTCGCGAAAGGACAGACCTTCCCGGCGCACGAGGCTGTCGGCCAATTCGGTAATGGTGATGCAGGAGCGGCTGATATTGGCCGCGACCCGGGCCGGGTCGATTCGAATCTGGGCGACCAGAGAGGCCAGCAGGTCGAGCACGCGCCAGGCGCTCTCGAACGCCTGATAGCCCATGGCCTGGGTCTCGCCCTCGCTGTCGTTCATGTCAGTAAAGGGGGTGTTGTGCATTACCCCCAGCATGGCCTGGGCGCGGCCCCAGGTCTGGCTGGCCAGGTGCCGCAAATGTTCGATGGGCACCGGATTGCGCTTCTGCGGCATGATCGAGGAGATTTGCACCAGGCTGTTGGGCACATAGATTTGCCCCACCTCGAAGCTGGTCCACACCTGGAAGTCCTGTATGGGCCGGCCCAGATGCAGGAACATCAGCCCCAGTGCCGAATAGGTGGCGGTGATGTAGTCGACCCCGGCGATGCAGGAATAGGAATTCTGCAGGGGCGCGGCAAAGCCGAGCAGTTCGGCCACGCGGGCCCGGTCGATGGGAAAGCCCGAGGTGGTGATCGCCGCCGCGCCCATGGGCGAGCGGTCGACGATGCCATAGGCATCGAACAGCCGCTCGATATCGCGGCCGACGAATTCGATGATTGCCGAGAGGTAATGGCCGAAGGTGGTGGGCTGCGCGGGTTGGCCATGGGTATAGGCCACGATCAGCGTCGCTTTCTCCCTCTCGGCGGCGTCGATCAGCGCCCTGTGCAGCGCCAGCGCCTTTTCGATGAGGACGTTGAGCCGCTCGCGCAGCCCCAGCTTGAACAGGGTATGGTCGATATCGTTGCGCGAGCGCGCCGTATGCAGGCGCCCGCCCAGATCGGGCCCGAGCCGGCTCTTGAGCTCTTTCTCGATGAGAAAGAAATAGTCTTCCACCTCCCCGGTATAGACCAGCTTGGCCGGATCGACCTGGGCATGGATGGTGTCGAGCGCTCGGGCGATGTTGCTTGCTTCTCCGGCAGTGAGGATGCCGGTTTCGGCCAGCATCACCAGATGAGCGCGGTCGATGGCGCGGAACCCGGCGGCATGATGGTCCTTGGCGCCGTCGAACAGCGGCCCGAGAACGGTGTGCTTATAGACGGGGTCGGGAAAGACCGAAGTGTCGGAAAGGCGGGGATCGGTCATGGTCTAACCCTTGAGCCCGGCCAGCATGACGCCGCGCACGATGAAGCGCTGCAGGGCCAGGAAGACGAGAA
>NZ_JAUCDN010000453.1:0-1884 GCF_034675085.1 Devosia sp. | reverse complement strand
AGGCCGGAATGACACCGTGGCTGGGGGCAAGGCCATAGCCACAAGCCGCCATGGGTGGCGCCAGTAGGCGCTTTGCGCCACTATCATATTGATTTTACTGTGAAAATTTGGGTCGGCCCGATAGGGAGGGTGGAATCCCCGCTATCGAGCCTGACCAATCCAGCCCATCTTGGCAGAGGGCTGGGTGGCTGCGTCAGCCTCTAGCATGGAGCAGGCGGGCCGTCGAGCCCGCCGGCGCCGATTTGGCTCAATCGTCCAGCCGGCTGAGATCGCGCACCGCGCCCCTGGCGGCGGAAGTGACGAAGGCGGCATAGGCGCGCAGCGCGTCGGTGACGTGGCGCTCGCGCTTCTGGGCCGGCTTCCAGCCCTTCTGGTCCTGCTCGGCGCGGCGGCGGGCCATTTCAGCCTCCGGCACCAGCACGTTGATGGTGCGGCTGGGAATGTCGATCTCGATCATGTCCCCCTCCTGCACCAGGCCAATGGCCCCGCCCTCGGCCGCTTCGGGCGAGACATGGCCGATGGAGAGCCCCGAGGTGCCGCCCGAAAAGCGTCCGTCGGTCAACAGCGCGCAGGCCGCGCCCAGCCCCTTGGATTTGAGGTAGCTGGTGGGGTAGAGCATTTCCTGCATGCCGGGGCCGCCGCGCGGACCTTCATAGCGGATGACGACCACGTCGCCCGCCTTGATCTGATTGGCCAAAATGGCCCTGACCGTCGCGTCCTGGCTCTCGAACACCCGCGCCGGGCCAGTGAATTTGAGGATGGAATCGTCTACGCCCGCCGTCTTCACGATGCAGCCGTCGAGCGCAATATTGCCCTTGAGCACGGCCAGCCCGCCATCCTTGGAGAAAGGATGCTCGGGCGAGCGGATGACCCCGTTCTGGCGGTCGAGGTCGAGCTCGGCCCAGCGATTGGCCTGGCTGAAGGCCTGGGTGGTGCGCACCCCGCCCGGGGCGGCCATGTAGAACTGGCGCACGCTTTCCGAATTGGTGCGCGAGACGTCCCACTTGTCCAGCGCATCGCCCATGGTGGCCGAGTGGATGGTAGGCGAATTGCGGTTGATGAGATCGGCGCGGTCCAACTGGCCCAGAATGGCCATGATGCCGCCGGCGCGGTGCACGTCTTCCATATGCACATCGGCCTTGGCCGGCGCCACCTTGGACAGCACCGGCACGCGCCGGCTCAGCGCGTCGATATCGTCCATGGTGAAATCCACCCCGCCTTCATGGGCGGCGGCCAGGATATGCAGCACCGTATTGGTCGAGCCGCCCATGGCGATATCGAGCGCCATGGCGTTCTCGAACGCTGCCTTGGTGGCGATGGCGCGCGGCAGCACGCTTTCGTCGTCCTGCTCGTAATAGCGCCGCGCCAGGTCGACGATCAGGTGCCCCGCTTCCTGGAACAGGCGCTTGCGGTCGGCATGGGTGGCCAGGGTCGAGCCATTTCCCGGCAGCGACAGGCCCAGCGCCTCGGTGAGGCAGTTCATCGAATTGGCGGTGAACATGCCCGAGCAGGAGCCGCAGGTGGGGCAGGCATTCTCCTCCACCGCCTGCACATCCTCGTCCGAATAATGATCGTCGGCGGCCATGACCATGGCGTCGACCAGGTCGAGCGCCTGCAATTTGCCCTGCACGATGGTCTTGCCCGCCTCCATGGGGCCCCCGGACACGAACACCACCGGAATATTGACGCGCATGGCGGCGTTCAGCATGCCCGGGGTGATCTTGTCGCAATTGGAAATGCACACCATGGCGTCGGCGCAATGCGCATTGACCATGTATTCCACCGAATCCGCGATGATGTCGCGGCTGGGCAGCGAATAGAGCATGCCGTCATGGCCCATGGCGATGCCGTCATCCACCGCGATGGTGTTGAACTCCTTGGCGA
>NZ_JAUCDN010000452.1:0-1885 GCF_034675085.1 Devosia sp. | reverse complement strand
TCCACCGAGGCGTTGAGCGCCAGCAGATTGGTCTGGAAGGCGATGTCGTCGATCAGCCCGATAATATTGGAGATCCGGGCCGAGGAGGTGCTGATCCGTTCCATGGCCTGGGTCGCCCGTGCCATCACCTGCCCGCCCGCTTCGGCGCTGGCGGTGAGCCTTTCGGCATTGGCGCTGGCGTCGCGGGCGCGCCCGGCATTTTCCAATACCATTGCGGCCAGGCGTTCCATGGCGGCGGTGGTCTGCTCGATGGTCGTTGCCTGCCGTTCGGTGCGCTCGGACAGGTCGTTGGCCCCCGACAGGATATCGCCGGTGGCGCAACGCAGCGTGGTCACGGCGCCGCGCAATTCGCCCATGATGGTTTCGAGCCGCTCGGCCAGCGAATTGGTGTCGTCGCGCAGTCGGGCGAAGGCCCCGTGATACTCCCCGCTCATGCGCGCGGTCAGGTCCGAGCCGGCCAGAAGCGCCAGCACGCGCCCGGTTTCCGCGACGCTGGTGCCGATCCGGCTCACCAGCGTATTGATCGAGCCGGCCAGGCGCACCAGTTCGGGATCGTCATATTCAGCGTGAATGCGGGCGGAGAAATCGCCATGTCCGGCCGCTTCCACCACCTGGCCGAACTCCATCGACAATTGCTGCATGGTGCGGGCGCGGGCCTGGTCGTAATTGGCGCTGGTCTGCTGGATTTCCTCGGCCAACTGCTCGGCCTCCAGCGCGCTGGCCTGGGCCTGGTCGGAGCGGATCTCGGCCAGCGCCAGCAGGTGCCGGGTGTTCAGCGTCATCCAGATCAGCCCGCCCGCCTCGATGACCAGGATGACCGCGTGCAGCAGCACCCGGCCCAGGCCGCCGCCGCCATAAAACACCAGATCGGTCATGGTCATGCCCACCGCCAGGTGGTGCACCGCTACCAGCGCCGCCCCCAGCATGATGGCGCGGCAGTCATAGAGCAGCGCGCAGACCGCCAGCGCGCCGAAAAACGCCATATGCAGGTCCGTCTGGTAGGGATAGCCCTGGGCGGCGATCAGCAGCGCCATCACCTCGGCCATCATCACTGCCACCGCCATGTAGCGAAAGCCGGCCGATTGGCGCAGGGCGAGGAAGCTGACGACCAGCCCGGCCAGGCCAAGCGCCGCCAGCAGGCTGGCCTGTCCCGGCTGGTCCTGAAGCAGCCATTCGCAGGCAAAGGCGGTGAGGGTGAGAATGGCCGCCAGGCTGGCAACCGCGATCGTGGCGCGGTTGCGGATGGTTTCGAGTGTCATGAGGCTTGGTCCGTGAGTGGCGCGCAGAGCCCGCCGGCCTTGAGGAAGAACAGGGCGCCCAGGTCGCGGGCCCGCTGCTGGAAGTCGGGGTCGGGAGCGTAAGCCACCACGATATTGCCCAGGCGGGTGGGCGCCACCAATTGGCCGCCGGCGGCCCGGATGACGGCCCAGGCCGTGGCCTCGCTGGTTGCCGGGGTGAAAACCACCGCCACCGGGCCCGGCTCCGCCGGCGCCAGGCTGCCGGCAAGCACGATGCCCGCCGCCAGGCCAGAAAAGATCAGGGCTGGCAAAAGCGTGCGAAAAATTTTGGCGTGCCAGACTGTTAGGGGGTGATGGACTTAGCGGATCAGTATTTGCGCCGAAATGGTTACTTTTCCGTAAGTGAAGGACCCGTCTTTGTTGGTGGGGTCAAATAGAGTCGCTTTGCATACGGACGGAATATTGTAGATGGGCGGCATCGGCTGCGCCGCCCTCCCGCCGCCGGCGCTCTTGCCGGGTTTGGATCGAGATCAATTCAGTTTCGATCCGAGACGGTCTTTCTTCACCTCTCCCTTTGGGGGAGAGGTCGGCGCGTAGCGCCGGGTGAGGGGGCCTGCCAGTCAGCTTCGCGCCTGGAAAAGGGGGGC
>NZ_JAUCDN010000451.1:0-1895 GCF_034675085.1 Devosia sp. | reverse complement strand
AAAGTGGAAACGGTTGTGCGGTTCGGAAACGCGATAAAACCACGGCTTAGATCGTTTCAGCGTTTCTACTACACGGTGAAATGATCTAGAGCACAGGACCTGCCGGCGCTCTACGGCGCCATTGTTTCGAGCGGCTCATAGGCGCTGCGCGGCACCTCGGCCACCGAGGCGGCAAAGGTGAGCACGCTCATGGCGATGGCGAAAAGCGCTGCCGTTGCCAGCCTGGTCATTCTTTCCTCCCCGGAATCTGCAATCGGGCTTGCAATGCCCCAGAGCGGGCCGGCGGAAAAGAGCGCCATGGGCATGGCTGCCATGCTGCGCCGAACCATTCGCCCTCTTCCGCGTTTCTTCCCCATATCCCCGGGAGATTGAGGAATGACCGCAACCGAAACCGGCCAGCGCCGCACCCCGCCGCTGGCGATCTTCACCGATTTCGACGGCACGCTGGTGGAGCTGGCCGAAACCCCCGATGCCATCGCCGTGCCCCAGAGCCTGCCGGCCCAGCTCGAACGCGCCTTCCGCGAGTTCGATTGCGCCTTCGCCCTGCTCACCGGGCGGGAGATCAGCGATATCGACCGCTATCTGGCGCCGCTGCAATTGCCGGTGGCCGGGGCGCATGGCACCCAGCGCCGCCGCGCCGACGGCAGTGTCGAGCCGCTCGATGCCGGCGTGATCGCCGGCGCCAGCGCCATTGCTGAAGCCATCGTGCCGTTGGTGGAGGCCCATCCCCTCTTGCTGGTGGAAACCAAGCCCGGCGCGGTGGCGCTGCACTACCGCCAGGTTCCCGAGCTGGAAGACGCCGCCCGCATCGCCATGGAAGAGGCGGTGCATGAAGCCGCCGGCTTTACGCTGGTGCCCGGCAAGATGGTGTTCGAGGCCCGCCCCAGCGCCACCAGCAAGGGCGAGGCGCTGCGCGCCTTCATGCGCGAGGAGCCCTTTGCCGGCCGCGTTCCCATCGCCATCGGCGACGACACCACCGACGAGGACGCCTTCATCGCCGCCCAGGAGTTGGGCGGCACCGGCATCAAGCTGGGCGCGGGCGATACCGCCGCGCGGCTGCGCATCGCCGATATCGCGTCGGTCCATAAGCTTCTGCGTGGCCTTGCCGACATCATGGCCAGCGAGCGCGGCGCCGTCACCACCCACTAGACCATCAGGACCGTAACTATGAGCCGTCTCATCGTCGTTTCCAACCGAACCCCCGGCAAGGGCCCGGCGGCGGGCGGGCTTGCCGTTGCCCTGCGCAAGACCCTGGCCGAGCGTGAGGGCTTCTGGTTCGGCTGGTCGGGACAATTGGTCGAAACCCCGGCCACCGAAGCGCACTTCGAGCATATCGAGGGGCTCGACATTGCCCAGATCGACCTCACCCGCGCCGATCACCACGCCTATTATGCCGGCTTTTCCAATTCCATCCTCTGGCCCAGCTTCCATTTGCGGCTCGACCTCGCCACCATCGAGGCGCCCTGGTATGACGGCTATCGCAGCGTCAACGGCCAGTTCGCCTGCGCGCTCATGCCCTTGCTGCGGCCCGACGACATCGTCTGGGTGCATGATTACCATCTCATCCCGCTGGCCAGCCAATTGCGCAGCCTGGGCGCGCGCAACCGCATCGGCTTTTATCTCCACATCCCCTTCCCTACGCGTGACGCCCTCAGCGCCATCCCGCATCACCGCCAGATCATGCAGGACCTTTCCCGATACGATCTGGTCGGCATGCAGGCGCGGCGCGACGTCGCCGCCTTCCGCGATTTCGTCGAGCACCAGGCCCCGGCCGGGAGCGAGCCCTGGGAGCCGCTGGATTTTTCCGCTACCGAGATCGATGCCTTTCCCATCGGCTCGGACCCCGACGCCTTCGCGCGCCTGGCCACAAGTCCCGCCGCCGCCAGGATGAGCAA
>NZ_JAUCDN010000450.1:0-1934 GCF_034675085.1 Devosia sp. | reverse complement strand
GATTTTTCTCGGCAAAAGAGCCGCGGGGCTGACCGCGATGGTTAAAATTTGAACGGCGCCTTTGCCGAGGCGCTAACGATGCCCGGTTATGGATTCATAACGGGGCTCGTTTAAGCCTCGGCACCATGTTGCTCGATTTCTTCACGCTCTATGTCACCATCGTCCTGGTGGCCTTCGCACTGGCTATCGTCTGGGCCTCCATCGCCTCGCGATACCGGGATTTCGCGGCGGGGTGGCTCTGGTGCGCGGCCTGCGGGCTGATTGCGGCGGGCGGCGCGCTGCTTCCCTTCCAGCACATGGTCGCATTCCCCATCCTTCCCGCCATCCTGGGAAATGGCACGATCCTGCTCGGCTTCTGGCTGCTCTGGAGCGGGCTGCGCCGGTTCAACGGCCAGTCGCAGGGCTGGCCGATGATCGCCGCCTTCACCACACTCAGCGTCCTGCTCACCGCCGTCTTCTTCGGCAATGAGGGCGCCATCTCCATCGTCTATGCCCTGGGCCAGTCCGTCCCCATGGCCCTGAGCATCGGGCTGGTCCTGTGCGGATCGCGGCGCGCGGCCGGGGCGTGGCTGACCTGCGCCGGCATCGGCGTGGGCCTGGCCGGCCATGCCGTGGTCACCGGCATGAATATCGGCATCCTGCTCGGCGTCTTCCCCACGGACGGCGCCTCTCCCATCGCCGCCGCCACCATGCTGGGGGTGATCTTCTGCGGCATACTGTGGAATTTCGGCTTTGCCGTGATGACCATAGAGCGGCTGCGCAACGACGTCGTCGAGCTGAGCAATCTCGATCCGCTGACGGGGCTGTGGAACCGCCGGAAATTCGACCAGGAGCTTGCCCTGGCCAATGCGCGCTCCGCCCGCGGCGGCCGGCCCTATGCCCTGCTGCTGCTCGACCTCGACCATTTCAAGGCGGTGAACGACCAGCTCGGCCACAAGGGCGGGGACACCTATCTCCGCCATTTCGCCGCCATCGCGCGCACCTGCCTGGGCGAGACCGGGCTGATGATGCGGCTGGGGGGCGACGAGTTCTGCATCATCGTGCCCGACTCCTCGGCCCCGGAGGCGCGGGCGCTGGGCAAGCGCATTCTCGAGAGCTTCGCCGCCCACCCCATGCATTATGGCGGGCGCGAGCTGCCGCTCTCCTGCAGCATCGGGGCGTCCATCTGGTCGCGCCAGACCGCCGACGATCCCGATGCCGTGTTCTGCCGCGCCGACAAGGCGCTCTATTCGGTCAAGTCCGAGGGCCGGAACGGCTTCTCCCTGCTTCCCCCGCCCCTCAAGCGCGTCGCCGCGCCCCCGCCCGCCCGGCAGGCCAGATCCCGCATGGCGAAGGCCTAGGCCCAGGCGGGTTCCCCCGCCCGTCACGGGCAGGTGGTTACCTGGTTGGCGCAGGTGTCGTCCGTCCAGCCGCGAAAACGCTGGCCGAGATCGCTCACCTCCACCTCCACCCAATTGCCCATGCAGGCATAAAGGCGTTCGACCTGCGGCCCGATATAATCGGGGCCCTGGCGCCGCTCGGGCGCGTCATCGAGGTCGAGCACCATGGGCGCATGACGGGAGGGTTGGGCAAAAAGCGCGCTCCCCTCCATCGAGAGGCCGAGAAGGCGGCCCGACACCCATCCCTCTCCCGCAAAGACCACGTCCGGCCCGGTTTCGGAGCCGTAGTTATTGATCGTCGCCTGCTCGATGCGGAACCATCCGTCCTGCGCGCCGACGATGGACACCTCGGCGGCGAAGTCGTCATCCGTTTCCAGGAGGGATGGCAGCCGGCCGATCACTGGATAATCCGTGCCCGGGCCGGCGCGCACATTGGTCCCGTCCGGGTCGGTATCGGCGGACCAGGCCCCGATATGGCAGAGCGGCGCGCTCGCAACCGCCTGGCCGGCGCAGGTTTTGAGGAGCGGCGCGGCCGCCTCCCGCGCGCCATCGAGC
>NZ_JAUCDN010000449.1:0-1963 GCF_034675085.1 Devosia sp. | reverse complement strand
AAGCCCCGCAAGAGCCTGCGCCGGAAGCGCGCAAGCGCGCTATCCGGTGGGGAGGTGATGACTGAACCACCGGTGACGATCAGTTTTTCATATGCGATAGCCCTGCCCTTCGGGGGAGAGGTCGGCCCAAAGGGCGGGGTGAGGGGGCCTTTCCGTGTGTTTCCGCCACACGGGCGCGCCCACCCCATTCTTGATGTCATCCCGCCCCGGCGCCGGGATCCATCCTGAAATGCTGCCCCCCAATCGTCGGGACGGGCCCCGGCTCGGAGGCTGGGGCGACAGGCATTGCGCAGAATGCCCCCTAAATCGGCAGCCCGCTCAATAGCTTCGGGCCGGAAGAGGAAAGCCCCGAAGCGGTGCGGATCAGCGCCGATTTGACCGGCCCGGCCCGGTCGACCAGTCCCAGCCCGAAATCGCGCAGCGCCCGCACCGGAGCGACATCGTTGGAGAAAAGGCGATTGAGCGTGTCGGTCATCGCCGCCATGCCGGCCGTGTCCAGCCGCCGCCAGGCCTGGTAGCGGCCCAGAACGTCGTCGGCCCCATGGTCCAGCCCCAGCCGCATGGCGTCCACCGCCACTTCGGCCAGCGCCGCCACGTCCTTCAGGCCCAGATTGAGCCCCTGGCCGGCGATGGGGTGCACCACATGGGCGGCGTCGCCCACCAGCGCCAGGCGCGGCGCGATGAAGCTGCGGGCGATCTGGAGCTTGAGGGGAAAGCCCATCAGCTTTTCCTCCAGCCGCACCGCGCCCAGGCTCGATCCCATCACCGCCTCGATCTCCCGCGCCAATTCGTCCGCCTCCATGGCGAGGAAGCGCTGCGCATCCGTGCTGCGCTCGGTCCACACCAGCGAGGAGCGTTTGCCCGGCAGCGGCAGGCTGGCAAAGGGTCCGGCGGGGCGGAAATGCTCATAGGCCACCCCGTCATGGTCCAGCTCATGGGCGATGGTGGCCACCAGCCCGGTCTGACCGTAATCATGGCCGGTGACGGTGATGCCGGCCATGGTGCGCAACCCCGACTGCCCGCCATCGGCGGCCACGATCAGCGGCGCGGCCAGCACGCGCCCGTCCTCCAGTGTCAGCAGGGCAAGGTCCCCTTCGAGGCGATAGGCCGCGGGGACGGCCGGGGCGACCACCTCCATCCTGCCCTCCACCGCCGCCAGCAACACCCGGCCGCTGACGCTGTTGGGCACCATATGGGCAAAGGCCTCGCCGGGCGCCACCTCGCCCTCGAAGGTGAGAAACAGCGGCCGGGCGATGTCGCCTTCGCCCGAATCGGTGATGCGCATGGCGGTGATCGGCTGCGCTTGCGCCGCCATCTCCGGCCACACCCCCAGCGCCTCGAAAACCCTGCGCACCCCGGCGGCGATGGCCGAGGCGCGGTTGTCGCGCGGCACCGAGAGCGGCCGCCGGTCCACCAGCGCCACCCGCACTCCCCGCGCCGCCTGCACCAGCGCCAGGGCCAGCGTCATCCCCACCGGCCCGCCTCCGACAATGATGACATCGTACCGGTCCGGCGCGCTCATGATGGTCTCCTGATCTCTGTGCTTTTACCCCTATCCCCTTCCGCCCGCCCTGCCAACCGCGAGCGGGACGGGAGGTTCTCCTCCCCCGCACCGGGTCATTTCGGCGCAGGCCGGAATCCATATCCGCATTTTTCCACGTGCTCCGGTGCCAGGGGAGAGCCTTCAGCCTGGATTCCGGCCTGCGCCGGAATGACATGGTGGGTGAGGCGGGCTTTGGAGCACCCCTCAGCATTGCCTATTTTTTAATCTACAGCATTTTCCATTGCCGATTTCTCAGGCAATTTCCAACGCCATCCAAATCTGCCCGCAACACCTCACCCATAACCCCTTGCAAAGAAAGCATATTTTCCAGCCGCCGGATCTGGCACGGCGCTTGAGTCTGTTTCCCCGGATCGACATTGCGTCATCGGAGAAACCGGAAAATGAAAATCGCAACCATTC
>NZ_JAUCDN010000448.1:0-1993 GCF_034675085.1 Devosia sp. | reverse complement strand
CCCGCAACAGGCATTGCTTGCCCGGCGACCCGCTTTGGATGGCGAGGTCGTCGCTCATCGAAGAGATCAGGCAGAACATGCGCCGGCCCAGAACCACATTATAGCGCACGGCCACGATCTTTTCGTCCAGACGCAGCACGTGGAGCCTGACGTCGAGCCCCGAGCCGGGACTGGCGGCGGCGCGATAAAAGCCGGTCAGCCCATCCAGAACGAACAGGTCGCGAATGCCCATGGCCCTGAACCGGGCCGAGCGCTGACGGAACATGGTATCGATGACCGTTTCCAGATCGTCCCCGACGCGCAATTGCTCGAAGCGCACCGCGCCAAGGGCGGCAAGGCGCTCGCCCTGCTGGCGATCATGCTTGCGGCGCGAACGGCTGCGCTGCAAGCCATCGCAGTCGTCCCAGCTGTCGTAGCGGGAGCGGTAAAGCGTCTCGATGGCCAGATGCTCGCCCAATTCGTCGAAGAGATCGCCATAGCCGTCGATCTCGGCCGGGATGGAGCGCAGATAGACCGCGTCGGCACCCGTCTTGAGGGGCTCCAGCATGTCGTGCCACAGCGCCGCGCGCCCCTCACTACCCAGGGCAGCCAGCCGGGCGGGATCGGCGATGGGAGCGTGGCAATTGGCGTGGGCCCCGGCAAACCAGGTGAAAACCGAGCACCCCCAGACGCGTCGGCGATGCAGGGGCAGCAGCGCCACCGGCTCGCCCGCCACGCGGCCCAGAACATAGAGCTGATCCTCTGGCGCTATGGAGCGATCGGCCACCCAGAGGCGAATAAAATCATAGCTCTGGCCGGGCGATTCGACGCCGCTCCGGCTCAACTGCCGCCACTCCGCCTCGACCTCTTCGATGCAATGGGTCACCGTGATTTCGGCGGCGCGCACTCCCTCCGCCCGCTCCCCGGCCTGGCCGAGAGCGAAGGGGGAAAAACTCGATTCCCTGACATTGGCTGAAAGCATGATCCCTCACACGGAGGGGATTGTTGCCTGCCGGAAGTAAAGCAGTTCTGAATTCCGACCCTAGAAGCTTTGCCTAAAACCCAATAATCAGCCGAAACTGGCAAGAACCGGGAAGGTTTCGAGGAACCAGTAGGATATGCGGGTAAAGTTGCCGGTGAGGAACAGAACACCGGTGACCACCAGAAGCCCGCCCATGATCCGCTCAACTGTGCGCAAATGCTTGCGGAAGCTCTGGAAGAAGGTCATGAACGGCCCGATGGCGATGCCGGCCAGGAAGAAGGGGACGCCCAGCCCCAGCGAATAGAGCGCCAGCAGCCCGGCCCCTTCCCAGGCCGTATCGCGGCTGGCCGCCACTGACAGCACCGCCGCGAGCACCGGCCCGATGCACGGCGTCCAGCCAACGGCGAAGGCCAGGCCGAGCAGGAACCCACCCAGCGGCCCCGACGCCACGCCCGGCCCCTGGTGGCGCAATTGCCGGTCGAGGATGCCGATGCGGTAGACGCCGAGAAAATGCAGCCCCATGGCGATGATGATGACACCGGCAATGGGCGTCAGCACCGGCAGCGCCTGGCGGAAGACCTGACCGAAAGCGGTGGCGGTGGCCCCCAGGGTGATGAACACCACGGAAAAGCCGAGAATGAAGAACAGCGAGGTGATCGCCACGCGCAATTGCAGGCGGCTGGGCGTGCCGGCCTCGTCGCGCAGCTGATCGAAGCTCGCCCCGCTCATATAGGTGAGATAAGGCGGCACCAGCGGCAGCACGCAGGGGCTGAGAAAGCTCAGCACGCCGGCTCCAATGACCAGAGGCAGGGAAAATTCCACGGCGAGACGCTCCTTGTCCTGTGCCCTGTGTAACGCGGCCAGATCTGAAAGCAATGAGCCGCCTTGCCGCATCGCCGGGATGTGAAGGGGGATTGGTTTGGACAGTCTCGATTCGACTCCACGCTTTCCTCGCCACCGGGTCATTCCGGCGCAGGCCGGAATGACATGGTGGGTAGGAGGCCAGCCGGAAACGCCGCCCGGCCCGAAGGC
>NZ_JAUCDN010000447.1:0-2000 GCF_034675085.1 Devosia sp. | reverse complement strand
TCGACGACATCGCCTTCCAGACCAATCTGCTGGCGCTCAACGCCTCGGTGGAAGCAGCGCGGGCGGGCGAAGCGGGCAAGGGCTTTGCGGTGGTCGCCGTGGAAGTGCGGCGGCTGGCCCAGAGCGCGGCGGAGGCTTCCGCCGACATCAAGGCGCTGATCGAAACCTCGGTGCGCGAGGTGGGCGGAGGCACCGCGCTGGTGGCAGAGGCCGCGGCGACGCTGGGCTCCATGCTGGGCGCGACCCAGGCCAATTCCACGCTGATGCAGGCCATTGCCCGCGACAATCAGAGCCAGGCCACCACCATCGGCGAAGTCGGCCAGGCGGTTCGCCAGATGCAGGACATGACCACGCATAATGTGGCCCTGGTGGAACAAACCAATGCCGCCATCGGCCAGGCCGAGGCCCAGGCCAGCGGCATCGAGCAGGCCATCGCCCTGTTCCGCATCGGCAGCGCGGCCGGCCCCGGCCGAACACGAGGCGCATCCGGCCGCGCCAGCCGGACCGATGCCGCACGGGCGGCCGGATGACCCGGGGACGAGGCGTCAGGCCGGGTCCAGTTCCCCGTCGGGCTGGTTGAGAAAGATCATCACGCCCAGAATGGTGATGAAGACGCGGAAGGCCGATTGCAGGCCGTTCCAGCTCGACGACATCCACATGCCGAACCATTCCCCGCCAATGGTCATGAAGCCGACCTGCCAGACCAGGAACCCCAGAATGAGCCCGGCCATGGCCCAGCTCTTGGCGCGATTGAAGCGGGCGGCAGGGGCGCGCAGGCGGATGAGCAGGGCAAGGGAGCCGGCCCAGCACAACAGCGCGGTCAGCGATTCGCCGGCGATGATGAGCCCGTAAAACAGGTGATGCAGCGCCGGCGCAGCGATGGCGCGCGACACGATGGTGGCCTCGGCGAACACCGTGTCCATGCTCAGCACATGCTCGACAAAGGCGAAATTGCTGCCGTAATCGGTGATATTGCCCAGGGCGACCAGGCTCGCATAAAGCGCCACAGCCCCCACCAGAACCGCCTTGCCGAGCCGAACGATCACCATGAGAGCCCCCCGCCGACCCTGAACCGCGTCGCGATCTTTCCGATTCGCCCCTTGCGCTTCAGGACGCTGCTTTTGCGCCTGTTTTTATCCCGAAACCGGTTCCCGCTTTCGGCAGACAAGCTGTAACCCCTTTCGCCGCCGGCAGGCAAAACCAGGCCGGCAAGCCAGGCGCACAACGCGGCAAAACGCGATCAGGACTGAAGGGAAGGATTTGGTGGAGCCAAGCGGGATCGAACCGCTGACCTCTTGCATGCCATGCAAGCGCTCTCCCAGCTGAGCTATGGCCCCATCCTTGGGTTCCGGCGGGCGATGCCCGTCCGAAGCGAGGCGGAACCTATTGGATGATCCGCTCTCATGCAAGTGCCTAAATGACACTTTTTTCATCCACCGGGTTTTGCACGAACCCGGTGGATAAATATCTGGAAAATCAGCGGTCTTCGTCGCCGTCGACGTCGAAGCCCAGACCGTCGTCCTCGTCTTCGTCTTCCTCGAGGAACACGTCTTCCTCGTCATCGCCCAGCTCTTCGTCGACTTCGACATCCTCGACATCGGGAATGTCTTCGCCGCCCGATTCCTCGGCATCGGCGTCCTCGAGCGAGACCATGTCGGGCGCCGCCGCGTCCTCGACATCGTCTTCGATCTCCTCGTCCTCTTCATCGCTCTTGCGGGCGGTGGCGGGCGAGGGCCGGCCGGTGAGCAATTGCTCGAAATAGGAGCGCGGATAGCTCTTGCCCGTATAGGGCGAGACGATCGGGTCCTGGTTGAGATCGTAGAACTTCTTGCCCGTATCGGGATCGGTACGCTTGGTGCCGCGGTCGGAACTGGCCATCGATGTTCCTCGTGATAAAGTTGCGGGGGCGGCAAATGCCTGCGCCTGCCCCGGTTCGGTCAGTCCGGTTATGGGCAAACCCTGCCCCTGTCAAACCGAAAATGTGGGGAACCGCGCGGCCG
>NZ_JAUCDN010000446.1:0-2026 GCF_034675085.1 Devosia sp. | reverse complement strand
TCCCGCAATTCAGCAGTCCCTTCGGCCGGTTCGGCGCCACCGACGGCACCATCGACGCCACCGTCGCCAGCGCCGTCTTCGCCGGCGGCGCCGACCATCACGGCGCGGCGGTCAGCCAGAATGGCGACTATATCGTCTTCCAGGTTTCCGATGTGACGCCCGCCGACGAGGCGATGGATACGGGCACCGTGGCCAGCCTCAACAACGAGGCGCGGGTCGGCATTTATGCCGAATTCGTTTCCGCCGTGCGCGACAGCGCCGGCCTGCGCATCAACCAGCAGGCGCTCAACGACGCGCTTGCCCTTTATACCGGCCAGTAAACGCTGGCCGGTCCCTTCCAGACTGGACACCAAGACGATGGGCGACGACTTCTCGCAGCGCTTTCAGCAGCAATATGAAGCCGGAAAGTCGCAGCTCGTCTGGCGTCGCATCGTGGCGGACCTGGAAACCCCGATCGGCACCTATCTCAAGCTCGCCTCGGGCCGCCGCCACACCTTCCTGTTCGAATCGGTGCAGGACGGCACGGTTCGCGGGCGCTATTCCATCATCGGCAGCCAGCCGGACCTGATCTTGAAGGTGGAGGACGGCGCAGCCGCCATCAACCGCGTTGCCCAGAACGATGAAGGCGCCTTCGAGCCTCTGCCCGACCGGCCCCTGGACGCGCTGCGCAGGCTGGTGGCCCAGAGCCATATCGAAATGCCCGAGGGCGTTCCGCCCCAATCGGCGGGCATCTATGGCTTTCTGGGCTATGAGATGGTGCGCTATATGGAAGTGCTGCCCAATCCGCCGCCGGGCGGGCTTGATCTGCCCGAAGCCATTTTGATGCGGCCCTCCCTGCTGGCGATCTTCGATACGCTCAAGGACGAGCTTTATCTCACGGCGCCGGTCTATGTGCGGTCCGGCGTCACCGCCCGCCAGGCGTTCGAGGCGGCCCAGGCCCGCATCGACGATGCGGTGGCCCGTCTGGGGCGGGCGCTTCCCGCCACCCCTGCCCTGCCCGATCTCGAAAAGCTCGAAGTGGTCAGCAATACCAGCCGCGACGACTATTTCGCCATGGTGGCCAAGGCCAAGGACTACATCACCGCCGGCGATATCTTCCAGGTGGTGCTGAGCCAGCGTTTCGAGGCCGATTTCACCCTGCCGCCCACCGCGCTCTACCGGGCGCTGCGCCGCACCAATCCCTCTCCCTACATGTATTTCCTCGATTTCGGCGACTTCGCCGTCGCCGGTTCGAGCCCGGAAATCCTGGTGCGCGTGCAGGACGGCAAGGTCACGATCCGCCCCATTGCCGGCACGCGCAAGCGTGGCGCTACCCCCACCCGCGATGCCGAGCTGGCCGCCGAGCTTCTGGCCGATCCCAAAGAGCTGGCCGAGCATCTGATGCTGCTCGATCTGGGGCGCAACGATGTCGGCCGCGTCGCCCGCACCGGCACGGTGGAAGTCACCGACAAGTTCTTCCTCGAATATTATTCCCACGTCATGCACATCGTTTCCAACGTGGTGGGCGAGCTCGACCCGCAATACGACTTCGTCGATGCGCTCTCGGCCGGCTTCCCGGCGGGCACCGTGTCCGGCGCCCCCAAGGTGCGGGCCATGGAGATCATCGACGAGCTGGAAAAGGCGCGGCGCGGCATCTATGGCGGCTGCGTGGGCTATTTCGGCGCCGATGGCACCATGGACACCTGCATCGTGCTGCGCACCGGCATCGTCAAGGACGGCAAGCTCTATGTGCAGGCCGGCGCCGGCATCGTCGCCGACAGCAAGCCCGAGCTTGAACAGATGGAATGCGAAAACAAGGCCCGCGCCCTTTTCAGCGCCGCCGAGGAAGCGCTACGCTATGCCGGCGAGGCGGGGATCGGGCAATGAGCGGAACGGGCATGCAGATGAAGCGATGGCGAGGCTGGTTCTGACCCCGATCACCCGAACCGCTTTCTCAGGGACAGGCCAAAATGACCAAGACCCTCGTCATCGATAATTACGACAGCTTCACCTACAATCTCGTGCATTTCCTCGGCGAACTGGGCGC
>NZ_JAUCDN010000445.1:0-2034 GCF_034675085.1 Devosia sp. | reverse complement strand
GGTATGTCACGATATTTTTTATGCCTTCCCTTATATGAAGGCGTTCTGGTAGCTGGGATTTTTTCTATTTTATACTTATCTTAATCTTAGGTAGATGATGAAATATAAACATATACTCTTCTTCCATCAGCCGACGTAACTCGTCCTCTCTATCCTTTGCCACGAGGAAGCTGTCATGGATGGGAAGAGAAACAATTTCTTCCTTCCGCAAGTGGGTGATAATCGACAAGGCAATGTCGGAATCCAGCCTTTGCAGGCGTAGTCCCGCCCCGGTGCCGAAAGCATTGGCGATAGGGGCGTGTTTCTCCTCGATCATTCGGCGTAATTGTGGTCGCTGGAAATAAGGAAGGAAGGAAAATCCTTTGATCCTCGCCAGTTCGGGCTGGCCCCCCGGATTGCCGTTGATGAGAGCTTGGGTCAGGCTTTTCATTCCTTCCCTGAAATAGTCAGGCGACAGGCCATTTTCCTTCTCGCAGGCGACCAGCTCGTCCAGCCGGTAGGGATCGCCCTGATAGTCGATGCCTCGTTGGTGGTAGAGCATCCGAATATGGCAGCCGGAAAAATCCAGTTCCACGGTCGGTCTGCCGTTGATCGTTATCCGTTTCCGCAACCGTCCCGGCACGTTGATCCACCAGCCTCCATAGAGCCTGCCGCCCTGATCGAACGAGCCGTTGTTGAACTGCCGGTATAGATCGGTCTGGAGCAATTCGGGGTGGATGAGGACCGGGCAATCCCCGCTCTTCCGCGCGCATCTCTCGGCGTTCCAATTCTCCACCCATTCGGCTTCCTCTTCCTCCGTCAGAGCCAGAGCAATATTCTGTTGCCGGACAAAGGCATTGTATGCCTGTAGCTGCTCTGCCCAGCGGCGGGTGTCGTCGGTCGGCTCGAAGGTTAGATAGGAAGTGTCGGAATTTCCCTCGCGGAGCCTTACCAGCCGTTCCGGGGGCAGGCACAAGGTCAGGCTGTGCTGGGTAACGCCGCAGTCTTGGGCCATGCCGTAGAGCCTCGGCATGATATGGTATGTGGAAGCCTGTCCCCTCTTGCCGGGATAGGCCTTGATAAGTCGGGCGGCTTCTAGAAGATCGATGGTGTGAGCCATCGCCCTGCCATTCAGCCAGCCGGGGCCATCGGGATAACCCTCGGCTCTACGCGAATAGGCAATCCGATTTGAGCGTCGATGATAGTGGCACCGGAAGCCATTGGCGAGGATTGCCCGGACAAGAGCGTAGCGGTTTCGTGCGTCGGCTTGCTTTGGTTTGCGCCGCCGCGATTCGATTGCGGTAATGAGCGACAAGGCCGCCGTAGCCAAGGCGTCGCCTTCCGGGTCGCGGAAATCCAGAGCCGGATCGAGCCATGTGCCTTTAAGCAGTTCGAGGCCCGTCGCAGCCTTTCCGCTGGCGGGGCCGGCGGCAAGCGGGTCCGGTGGCAGGATTTGAGATGGCTGTGCGGCGATGGCACTGGTTGGCGCTGCGGCATAGCGGTTGGCTTGCCCCCGATTGTCGGGGATTTCATCATGGGAGGCCGGGGAGGCAGGCGATGCTGCCTCCAGCCAAGACACACAATTGTCAAAGTCCATTGGATTATTCGATTAGACCGGCGACGAAGGCGTCTATCTCGCTCCGCAAATAGCGGGCGCACGAACCGATGTAGCGGGCGTCCACGTCAAGGATGTGAGGTAGTCCATGCCTTCGCTTGTGTCGTTGCCCTCTCACCCACGAAGGGGAGAGGTTGAGGTAGCTGGCAACATCTTTGTCGGTAAGAAAGGCGGCTTCAATCATCTGCATTTTCTCCATGCAGTTGCAGAGCGTGGAGCTGGGACTCCACACTCTAGCGTGTTTATAGATCCTGATAGAGATGGAGCGAAATCCCCATCCATACCTATATTTTACCAGATTGGTTATTAAATGTCAAGAAGATTCGACATAGGGGATCATTGTTTCGATGGTCAAGGCCGGCATTTTTGGCTGCGATCTGGGAAAGGCTAGGCGGTGGGCGGAAGATTTCCGGTCAACGCGGCAATGTCGCATTTCAGGG
>NZ_JAUCDN010000444.1:0-2037 GCF_034675085.1 Devosia sp. | reverse complement strand
ATGGCGAATCTGCGGGAATCCTGCCCGATGAGGCAGGTGCGGTGAGCAGCTCGGACGATGCCTCGTCCTCCCATGATGGCGGGCTCGATACCATCGAAATCGTCGGCGCCATCAAGTGGTTCGATGCTGGCAAGGGCTTCGGCTTCATCGTGCCCGACAATGGCATGCCAGACGTGTTGCTGCATGTGACCTGCCTGCGCCGCGACGGCTATCAGACCGCCTATGAGGGGGCGCGCATCATCGTGGAAGCGCTCAATCGCCCCGGCGGCCTCCAGGCCTTCCGCATTGTTTCCATGGACGAATCGACCGCGCGTCATCCCGCGCAGATGCCGGCGCCGCGCACTCATGTGGTGGTCGAGCCCACCTCCGGTATGGTGCGGCTCGAAGTGAAATGGTTCAACCGTATCCGCGGCTTCGGCTTTCTTTCGGCCGGCGAAGGCACTCCCGACGTTTTCGTGCACATGGAAACGCTGCGCCGCTTCGGCATCACCGAGCTACGCCCAGGCCAGTTCGTTCTGGTGCGCTACGGGCAGGGCCCCAAAGGCCTTATGGTTGCCGAAATTCGGCCCGACGGTTGGGGCGACGCGCCGTCCTCCCATTAGGAAATTTTCATGATGCTTTTTGCGCATCGCCCTGTTTCGAGGCTGCGTCGCTTCGGCGCGCTGCTGATCGCCATTGTTCTTGGGTGGATGTTGGCGGCCTGCGGCAATGGCGAGGACCGGCTGGTGCTGCACACGGCCAGCGGCGCCCATGCCTTCACCGTGGAAGTGGTCGACACCCCCGAAACCAGGGCGCAGGGGCTGATGTTCCGCCAGGAACTGGCGCCGGATGCCGGCATGCTGTTCGACTATCGGCGCGAGCAGCCCGCTTCCTTCTGGATGCGCAACACCTTTATCCCACTCGATATGATTTTTGTCGGCGCCGATGGTGTGGTCAAATCCATCCATGTCAATGCCCGCCCTCATGACGTTACCCCCATCACCTCGGGCGTGCCGGTGCAATTTGTTCTGGAGATTCCCGGAGGGCGATCGGTGGAAATCGGTCTTGAACCTGGCGACCGCATGGAGCATGCGCGGGTCGGCAAGAGTGAGCAATAAGGCCGGAAACCCTGCCTGTTGAAGACGCCTTTCCTTGCTTGACGTGTAACCCTGCCGTTACTACTGCCTTGGCGGTAACCTGCCGGTCAGTTCATCGGAAGCGCCATGCCGCCCATCGTCACGCTCATTGCTCTCGCCGATCCCACGCGGTGCCGGATTCTGGAGATTCTGCGCGAGGGGCCGCAGCCGGTGCATGTGCTGGCCGGCGCTTTCGACATCAGCCGCCCGGCCATCTCGCGCCATCTGCGCGTGCTCAAGCAGGCGCGGCTCATCAGCGAGAAAAAGATCGGCCGCGAAAATCGCTATCGCCTCCATGCCGGTAAGCTAAGGCCGGTGCAGGACTGGCTGGGCACGGTTGCGGCGGAGCCCAGCTTAAGACCCATCTCAGCCGCCAAACCGCCCCGCAAGGCCGAGCCAGCGCCCCGGCCGAAGCCCGAGCCGAGCCCCGCCGCTGTGGCCTCGCAGATGGGCTTTGATTTTTAAAGCGCGTCGCCCGAAAGTGGGCACCGGTTTCAGGATAAACACATCCGAAAAACGAGGCGTTCGGCGGGTGCAGGGGATAGTCGCCCGCGTCGAGCGTCCAGCCCATCCGTAGCCATCTCACGGGCGACCTGATTGAGACGGCCGGAAAACGCAGCCGCGCTCGGCTGGCACTCCCAGCTATGCCAGCGTATCAAAGTGCCGCAGGATCCAAAAAAGCTGATACCCGACCTTGAAGACCAGAAATGTAGCGTGAAAAACTCTATTCTTGATGACTGCAGCAGCGATGCAAAGCAGTACGATGAGCGGCGTTCTGAGGAGATATTCGGGACCGAACGATAAGAGATGGTCGGTACCCTTCATCAGCGTATCTCCCACGTCAATGACGTAGGTGGCCGCCAGCACGCCGAAAAACCAGCCCCGGCGCTCGAAAAAGAAGTCCTCGTGGCTGCGATACTCC
>NZ_JAUCDN010000443.1:0-2054 GCF_034675085.1 Devosia sp. | reverse complement strand
CGCGGCTCGATGCGCTCTACCAAACCATTTACGAGGAAACCAAGGTGCAGCAGGCGGTGCTGGACGCCGAGGCGCTGCGCACGCGCGGGCAGAGCTATGCCGCCGAGGGCAACCGGGCAGCGGCGGAAAAGGCCGAGGCGGAACTGGTCGCGCTGCGCGACCGGCTGCGGCAGGACTATACGCTGCGCGTGGTCAACCGAAGCGACGTGCAATCGGGCTTCTGGACCATTCCCGACATCAACACCGAGGCCACCAACTACTATATCGTGGTGGAAGCGCTGGACGGGGACGGCAAGGCGCTGAGCCTGCCCATCCTCAACGAGGAAAACGGGGAAACCGAAGTGGTCTCCATCTGGGGCCAGCGCGTGCCCGAGGCGGTTTACGACGCCGTGGCCGCGGACAAGAGCGACGACGGCATCATCCAGGTCAACCAGGTGGGGCGCAAGGCCTATGGGTTCCTCGACGTCGAATACACAATGCCGGTTCTCGGCGGCGCAGTGACACGGTGGTAGCCCCATGAGCATCCGCGGACCCGAAGCGCTGGCGAGCCTGGACGAGGCGATGCGCGACATCAGGCGCGAGGAAGAGGATATTTCCCGGCGGCTGGCGCGCTCGGCCGACAAGCTGGGCAAGATCAGGGAGACCGAGGCCGGCCTGTTCCGCCAATTGGCGCAGGTGCGGCTCGACCCGGCCATGCAAAGCGAGCTGGATGGGCGCATCTCGGGCGCCGAGGCCAAGGCGCGCGACATGCTCAAGGCCCATTCCAGGGAACTGGGCAAGGCCGAGCAGGACGTGGCCGAAATCGACGCGAGCCTGACCCGGCTCACCGGCGAGCGCGCTGCCGCGCTCAAGACGCTGAGCGAGCAGCAGGAAGCGTTCAAGGCGCTGGTAGCCCAGCTCGGGCCGACCATCGCCAAGGACCCGGCTTTCGCGCAGAAAAAGCAGCAGGCGGCGGAGCTGGCCGACATCGCCGCCCAATCCATGGCCAAGACCGAGCAGGCCGAAGCCGACCGCGAGGAGAAGGGCAAGCCTTATCGCGACGACCCGCTGTTCATGTATCTGTGGGAAGCCGGCTATGGCACGGGCAGCTATCGCGCCAATAATCTGGTGCGCTATCTGGACGGGCTGGTGGCCAATCTGGCCGGATTTTCCAAGGCGCGGCCGAATTTCGCCATGCTCAACGAAATCCCGCTGCGGCTGCGCGAGCATGCCGAGCGGCAGATCGCCAATGCACAGGCGGCAGAGGCCGAACTCGATGCGCTGGAAGTGAGCGCCATCGACGCCGGCGGCGGCAAGCCGCTGCGCCAGGCGATGGAAGCCAGCCAGAAGCAGATTGACGCGCTGGACGCCCAGATCGTCGCCACCGAGGACCGGCGCGACGAGACGGCCAGCCTGTTGGGGCAATTATCCCAAGGGGGCAATCCGGCATTCGAGGGGGCGCTGTCGGAACTGGCGGCGGCGCTGGGCCGGGAAGACATGCGCACCCTGCTCGACGATGCCCGCCGCACCCGCAGCGGCCAGGACGACACCATCGTCGCCCAGATCGACGATGCGCGGGCGCGGGCCAAGGAAGAGGAAACCGAGACGCGCGAGCTCAATGAGCGGCTCAAGACGCTCTCGGCGCGGCGGCGCGAGCTGGAAGACATCCAGTGGGAGTTCAAGAAGCAGCGCTTCGACGACCCGCGCTCCAGCTTCGGCGAGGAGCGGCTGGTGGGCGATCTGCTCAACGACTTCCTGCGCGGAGGCATTTCGGCCGCTTCCTATTGGGAGCAATGGCGCAAGAGCCAGAACTGGAGCGCGGGCACCTCGGACTGGGGCGGCGGGGTGGGCCTGCCGCGCAGCGGGCGCCAACGCGCCAGCAGCCCCTGGCCGGAAGCGGGCGGCAGCACCTTCAACTGGCCCGATTCCAGCTTTGGCGGCGGGAACAAAGGCAGCAAGGGCGGCTTCGGCGGCGGCTGGAGCGGCGGCGGCAAATCCAGCAGCGGCGGCGGCGGTTTTTCAAGGCCCCGGACCGGCTCGACAGGCACGCGCAAGCATGGCGGCTTCAAGACCGG
>NZ_JAUCDN010000442.1:0-2077 GCF_034675085.1 Devosia sp. | reverse complement strand
CCCGCCTGCGCATGCGCCGCTACAACCAGGCGGCCGAGCTGGCCCGGGCGCTGGGGCGGCTCACCGGCCTCGATGTCGACGCCCATCTGGTCGTCCGCACCCGCAAGACCCGCCAGCAGGTGGGACTGAGCGGCGACGGGCGGCAGCGCAATGTCGCCGGGGCCTTCACCGCCCATGCCGGCGCCTTGCGCCGCGCCGCCGGCCGGCGCATCGTGGTGATCGACGATGTCTATACCACCGGCACCACGCTCAAGGCGGTGACGCGCGCGCTGCACAAGGCCGGCATCGCCGAGGTGGACGTGCTCACCCTGGCGCGCGTTGTCATCGGCTCCCAACTGCCCATATAAGGGTGAAATCCTTGCGCGCGCTGGAGAATGCCTGATGGCCAAAGTCGAGATCTACACCACGCCGAGCTGTCCTTATTGCCACGCGGCCAAGGCGCTGCTGGGCGACAAGGGCGTCGACTATGTCGAGATCGACGTGCTCGATCCCGAACTGCGCGCCGCCATGACCCAGCGCGCCCATGGCCGGCGCACCGTGCCGCAGATTTTCATCGGCCAGACCCATGTCGGCGGCTATGACGATCTGGCCGCGCTCGACCGCCAGGGCAAGCTCGACCCCCTGCTCGCCCAGTAATCCCCGTTTCCCAAGGGCTCCGCCGTCATGAAGATCGCCGCCATCCAGATGTGCTCGGGGCTCGACCCCCAGGCCAATTTCGCCGCGCTCGCCGCCATGCTGGCCGAAGCCGCCGCTGCCGGGGCCGACTATGTGCTCACGCCCGAAGTCACCCTGCTTTTCCCGGAAAACCGTGCGCAATTGGCCGAAGTCGCCGCCCCTTTCGAAGGCCATCCGCAACTGGCGCAGGTGGCGGCACTGGCCCGCCAATACGGCATTTTCGTCCATATCGGCTCGCTCGCCGTGCCCCTGCCCGATGGGCGCTTCGCCAATCGCTCGGTGCTCTATGGGCCGGACGGGGCGGAACGGGCGGTCTATGACAAGATCCACCTGTTCGACGCCGATATCGCTGGCCTCAACGCCTATCGCGAAAGCGCCACCTATGCGGCTGGCGAGCGGGCGGTGGTCGCACCCCTGGGCGTTTTCACCCTGGGCATGAGCATCTGCTACGACATGCGCTTTCCCGCGCTCTTTCACAGTCTCGCGCAGGCCGGCGCCACGCTGCTGGCGGTGCCGGCGGCCTTCACCGTGCCCACCGGCCAGGCCCATTGGCACACGCTGTTGCGGGCCCGGGCCATCGAGACCGGCTCCTATCTCATCGCCGCCGCCCAGGGCGGGCAGCACCCCAATGGCCGGGCCACCTATGGCCATTCGCTCATCGTCGACCCCTGGGGCCGCATTGTCGCCGAACTCGACCACGACCGGCCCGGCGTGCTGCTGGCCGAGATTTCCCCCGAGCTGGTGGTGGAAACGCGCGGGCGCATCCCGGCCCTGGCCAATGCGCGGCCCTTTTTGGCCCCCGGGGCTTTGCAGGGCTGAGGCAAAGTCCCATATAGGGCCCGTCAGGGCTTTTGTTTTCGAGATCGGTCGCCGTGATTCAATATTCGCTCCAGTGTTCGCAAGGCCATCGCTACGACGCCTGGTTCGCCAATGCCGCCGCATTCGACGAACAGCAGGCGCGCGGCATCGTGCGCTGCGCCGTCTGTGACGATGGCCATGTCGAAAAGGCGCCCATGGCTCCCGCCGTGGCCCGCACCGATGGCGAGAGACTGGCTTTATCCCCGGCCCATCCCGATGCGGCTAAACTGCGCGACATGCTTCGGGCCTATCGGGCCAAGGTGATGGACGAAGCCGACTATGTCGGGGATAAATTTGCCGAGGAGGCGCGCAAGATTCATTTCGAGGAAGTGGAAGCCCGCGGCATCTATGGCCAGGCGACCCGCGACGAGATCGCCGGCCTCGTCGATGACGGCATCGACTTCATGCCGCTGCCCAACCTGCCCGAAGAGCAGAATTAGCGCCGGGGTATTTCAACCAGGCTATCCCCGCACCCTGTCATTCCGGCGCAGGCCGGAATGACACCGTGGCTGGGGGCAAGGCCATAGCCACAAGCCGCCATGGG
>NZ_JAUCDN010000441.1:0-2081 GCF_034675085.1 Devosia sp. | reverse complement strand
CCGCCTTGAGCCCGGTAAGGCCCTCGAAGGCGTCCGGCTGCGGCTTCCACACATAGATGTAGCGGATGGCGGCCGGATCGAAATCCTCGCCCCGCCGCACCACGGGATAAGGCGCCAGCGCCGCGCTGAATTTTTTCGCCCAGGCGGCTTCATCGACATCGGAAAGGTGAAGCAAGAGCATGGGGCATCTCCTCATCAAAAAAGCCGCGCCCCGAAAGGCGCGGCTTGATTGGGTTGCGGCCTGTTGTGGCCTTAGCTGTTGGTGGCCGGGGCCGGTTCGGCTTCGGGCGCGGCCTCGCCTTCGGCGGCGTCGGCTGCCGGGGCTTCCTCGGCGACGGGGAAGGCGACCGGGTTATGCGACAGCGTCTGCAGATAGGCCAGCAGGTCGGCGCGCTCGGCATCGGTGCGGATGCCGGCGAAATTCATCTTGGTGCCGGGGGCGTAATCGCTCGGCTTGGTCAGGAAGGCGTTGAGATTCTCATAGCTCCACACGTCGCCGGCGGCATTGTGGGCCTTGAGCGCGTCGGAATAGGAGAAATCGGAAACCGAGCCCTCGGCGCGGCCGACCACGTCGAACAGATGCGGGCCCTGCTTGTTGGGCTCGCCCTCGCCGAAATTGTGGCAGGACTGGCACTTCTTGGCCGAAGCGGCACCGCGGCTGGGATCGGCGCTGGCCAGCAGCACGCCCAGCGGCACGACCGGCGCGGCTTCCACCGGCGCGCTGGCGCTGGCGCTGCCTTCCGGCTCGGGCAGGGCATAGCCCGGGCCCCGGCCCTCGATGGGGTGATAGATGGCTTCGGCAATAAAGCCGGCGGCCATGACGAACAACAGCGTGCCCAGCACGGCGCCCATGATTTTGTTAAGTTCGAACGAATTCATTTGGTCTCTCTGCCGGTCCATCCCCTGTGGACGTGTAGCCGACCCCGCTCAAACTTTCGATAGTCAATAAAGAAAATCGCCTCAACGTCGGGGACGACGCGCGCGGAAGATAGCCCCACCCCGCCAGCGGTGCAACAGGGCAAACTCACACTGCGACAATTCCTCGCCGCCTGGCCCGGCCCGCCGCCGGCCCCCTCTTGATTGACTCCATTCGCGCCGGGGTTCAAAAGCCTCCGGCCCACCAGCTTACGGACCTTATCCATGACCAAGAAGATCGCTTTCCAGGGCGAACCCGGCGCCTTCAGCCACGCCGCCGCCGCCAATCTGTTCCCCGGCGAGGAAGTGGTCGGCTGCGTCACCTTCGAGGAAACCATCAATGCGGTGCAGTCCGGCCGCGCCGATTACGCCGTGGTCCCGGTGGAAAATTCCCTTTACGGCCGCATCACCGATATCCACCATCTGCTGCCCGCAAGCGGTCTTTATATCATCGGGGAGACCTATCTGCGCGTCGAGATGAACCTGCTCGGCGTGCCCGGCGCCGCGCTTGAGGATATCGAGGCGGTCCAGTCGCTGTCGGTGGCCCTCGGCCAGTGCCGCAAATTCATTGCCGATCATGGCCTGCGCACCATCAACGCCGTCGATACCGCCGGCTCGGCCCGCGAGATCGCCCAGAAGGGCGACAGGAAAGTCGCCGCCATCGCCTCGCGCTTCGCCGCCGAAATCTACGGGCTGACCGTGCTGGCCTCCAATATCGAGGATGCCGAGCACAACACCACCCGCTTCCTCGTGCTCTCGCCCTCCCCGCAGGAAGCGCCCGCCGATAATGGCAAGGTCAAGACCACTTTCGTCTTCCGCGTGCGCAACGTACCCGCCGCGCTCTATAAGGCCATGGGCGGTTTCGCCACCAATGGCGTCAACATGACCAAGCTGGAAAGCTACATGGTGGGCGGCGCCTTCACCGCCACCCAGTTCTATGCCGATATCGAAGGCCATCCCTCCGACCGCGCCGTGCAGCTGGCCTTCGAGGAACTGGGCTTTTTCACCGACCACTTCCGCATTCTGGGCGTCTATCCGGCGGCGGAAGACCGGTAGAGCGGTTCACGTTTGATCTGCGACGGTCTTTCTTCACCTCTCCCTCGGGGGTAGGGCTATCGCATATGAAAAACTGATCGTCACCGGTGGTTCAGTCATCACCCTCCCCC
>NZ_JAUCDN010000440.1:0-2088 GCF_034675085.1 Devosia sp. | reverse complement strand
AGCGCCTCGGCGGACGTCAAGGCGCTGATCGAGCAATCGGCCAATGAGGTCAAGGGCGGCAGCCGGCTGGTGGAGGAGGCGGCGACCAAGCTGGGCGCCATGCTCACCGCCATCCGCGACAATACCAATGCGCTGGAGGCCATTTCCCGCGACAGTCGCGAACAGGCCTCGGCCATCGAGGAGGTCAACACCGCCGTCCACACCATGGACGAGATGACCCAGCACAATGCCGCGCTGGTGGAAGAGACCAATGCCGCCATCGAGCAGACCGAGGCGCAGGCGAGCGAGCTCGACCGGATCGTGGATATCTTCACCATCGAAGCCAGCCCCGCCCGCCAGCTCCCGCCGCCCGCACGCCCGGCCGGCGCCCGCGGCCTTCAGGAAAAACTGCGCTCGGCGGCGACGAGCTATCTCAGCCACGGCAATGCGGCGGTGGACAAGGACTGGGAAGAGTTTTGAGCCCCCCTGACCTCAACCGGTAGCCATCCGATGGTGCAGTCGTCACCCTCCCCCTTGCGGGGAGGGATCAAGGGTGGGGGTGTTTAGCCCCGATATAGGGGCTCTCCACACCCCCTCCCACCCTCCCCCGTCAAAGGGGGAGGTGCCGCGCTGTGGTTGGGGACGGACCGTTCTCCCATTCTCGCCATTGAGCCCGGCGCCGTTCGGGTTTACCTCATGGGCGTTTGCCCGCCTGCCCCTTGAGTCCCCATGTCCCGCACCGATGCCATTCTCCGGCGCCTTTCGGCGCTGCATCCCAAGCTGATCGATCTCAGCCTCGATCGCATCCTGCCGCTGCTGGCGGCGCTGGGCGATCCGCATAAGCGCCTGCCCCCGGTGATCCACGTCGCCGGCACCAATGCCAAGGGTTCCACCATCGCCTATCTGCGCGCCTTTCTCGAAGCGGCGGGCAAGAGCGTGCATGTCTATAATTCCCCCCATCTGGTGCATTTCAACGAGCGCATCCGGCTGGCCGGCACGCTGGTGGGCACGCGCCGGCTGAACGCGGCGCTGGAAAAGGTGGAGGCGGCCAATGCCGGCCGGCCGATGACCTTTTTCGAGATCACCACCGCCACCGCCTTCATGCTCTTTGCCGAAACGCCGGCCGACTATCTGCTGCTCGAAACCGGCATGGGCGGCACCTATGACACCACCAATGTGGTCGAGCACCCGCTGGGCACCATCATCACCCCGGTCGATCTCGACCATCAGGGCTTTCTGGGCAACACCATCGCCGAAATCGCGGTCAGCAAGGCCGGCATCCTGAAGCGCGGCGCCAAGGCGGTGATGGGCTTGCAGCAGGACGAAGGCCGCGCCGTGCTGGAGCGGGCGGCGCACCGGCTGGGCATCAGGCCGATCTGGCAGGGCGAGGATTTCCACGGCCATGCGGAAGACGGGCGCCTGGTCTATTCCGACGAGCAGGGCCTGCTCGACCTGCCCCCGCCGGCGCTTCTGGGCGCGCATCAGTTCGACAATGCGGCGCTGGCCATCGCCGCCACCCGCCATTTCGGCCTGCCGGTGGATGAGGCGGCGCTGGCGCAAGGCCTGCGCCAGGTGGTGTGGCCGGCGCGCATGACGCGGCTGCAGACGGGGCCATTGCACGACCTTCTCGATCCGGCGGCCGAGCTCTGGCTCGACGGCATCCACAACGCCCATGGCGCCAAGGCCGTGGCCGAGACGCTGCGCGCGCTGGCACACACCCGCCCGGCGCCGCTGATCCTGGTGATGGGGCTGATGAACACCCGCGCGCCCGCCGCCGTGCTCGCCCCCTTCGCCGGCATGGTGGACAAGATCTTCACCCTCACCATTCCCGGCGAGGCCAATGCCCACAAGGCCGCCTTCATCGCCGCCGAAGCGCGCAAGGCCGGGTTCGAGGCCAGCCCCAAGCGCTCGGTGGAAGCGGCGCTGCGCGCCGCATCGGCCTCCGCCGGCGCGCGCGTGCTGATCTGCGGCTCGCTTTATCTCGCCGGCGACGTGCTGGCGCGCAACCACACGCCGCCGGACTGAGGACGGCCTCGCACCGGAGTTCGGCTCCTGCGCCTCCCTCCCCTTGCGGGGAGTAATCACTTCGGACGCTGGAGCCTTGGTTTT
>NZ_JAUCDN010000439.1:0-2098 GCF_034675085.1 Devosia sp. | reverse complement strand
GCGTCACCAGATGCTCGCGCCACAGCCCGTCGATCGATTGCAGCAGGATGGATTTTTCCACCTGGCGCATGACGGTGGGATTGGTGGCGCCCGCCGCTTCCATGGCGGCGATGGTGCGCTCTTCCTTGGCGGCGGCGGCGGCATCGGCCGCTTCCATGATGCGCTCGGTGACGATCTCGGCGTCGATCCCCTCCTCGGCCGCCCAGTCGGCGATGGGCAGGTCGAGATTGAGATAGGTGCGGGCGGCGGCGGTCAGCTGCTCGATGTTCCACTGCTCGGGATAGGAGCGCGGCGGCACGGCCTTGGAGACGATGTTCTCCACCACGTCATGGCGCATGTCGATGACGGTCTCGCTGACATCCTCGGCATCCATCATTTCCAGACGCTGCTCGAAGATCACCTTGCGCTGATCGTTCATCACGTCGTCATATTTGAGGATGTTCTTGCGGATGTCGAAATTGCGCGCCTCGACCTTGCCCTGCGCCCGCTCGATGGCCTTGGACACCCAGGGATGGGTGATGCTCTCACCCGCTTCCAGCCCCAGCCGGCCCAGCATGGTATCCATGCTCTCCACCGGGAAGATGCGCATCAGGTCGTCCTGAAGCGAGAGGAAGAATTTCGAGTGGCCCGGATCGCCCTGGCGGCCCGAACGGCCGCGCAGCTGATTGTCGATGCGGCGCGATTCGTGCCGCTCGGTGCCGATGACCATCAACCCGCCGGCATCGAGCGCCCGCGCCTTGTCGGCGGCGATCTGGCGCTTGATCTCTTCGATCTTGGCCTCGCGCTCGGCCCCTTCCAGCCCTTCGGCTTCCTTCTGGATGCGCATGTCCAGATTGCCGCCGAGCTGGATGTCGGTGCCGCGCCCGGCCATGTTGGTGGCGATGGTGATGGCCCCCGGCAGGCCGGCATCGGCCACGATGAAGGCTTCCTGCTCGTGATGGCGGGCATTGAGCACGTTCATCGCGCCCACGCCCTTCTTCTTGAGCAATTCGGCCAGCATTTCCGATTTCTCGATCGAGGTCGTGCCCACCAGCACCGGCTGGCCCCGGCCGTGGCATTCCTTGATGATATCGGCGATGGCGTCGAATTTCTCGTCGGCGGTGCGATAGATGGCGTCGTCGTCATCCTTGCGCTGCACCGGCAGATTGGTCGGGATGGTGACCACTTCGAGCTTGTAGATGTCGGCGAATTCCTCCGCCTCGGTGGCGGCCGTGCCGGTCATGCCCGCCAGCTTCTTGTAGAGGCGGAAATAGTTCTGGAAGGTGATCGAGGCCAGCGTCTGGTTTTCCGGCTGGATCTTGACCCGCTCCTTGGCCTCCAGCGCCTGGTGCAGCCCTTCCGAATAGCGCCGCCCCGGCATCATGCGGCCGGAAAACTCGTCGATGATGACCACTTCGTCATTGCGGACGATATAGTCCTTGTCCCTGCGGAAGAGCTTGTGGGCGCGCAGGGCCGAATTGGCATGGTGCACCAGCGCCACGTTTTCCACGTCATAGAGCGAATTGCCCTTGAGCAGGCCCCGCTCGGCGAGCTTGGCTTCGAGCTTTTCCACGCCCTGGTCGGTGAAGGTGGCCGAGCGGTGCTTTTCCTCCAGCTCGTAATCGCCCTCCTCGATGAAGGGCATCAGCTCGTCGATCTTGATATAGAGGTCCGAGCGGTCCTCGGAGGGGCCCGAAATGATCAGCGGGGTGCGGGCTTCGTCGACGAGGATGGAGTCCACTTCGTCGACGATGGCGAAGGCATGGCCGCGCTGCACCATCTGGGCGCGCGTATATTTCATGTTGTCGCGCAGATAGTCGAAGCCGAACTCGTTATTGGTGCCATAGGTGATGTCGGCGTCGTAGGCGGCCTTGCGTTCCTGGTCGGTCAGGCCATGAACGATGATGCCATAGCTCAAGCCGAGGAAATTATAGATCTGGCCCATCCAGCTGGCGTCGCGGCGGGCCAGATAGTCGTTGACCGTCACCACATGCACGCCCTCGCCGGTCAGGGCATTGAGATAGACGGCGAGGGTTGCCACCAGCGTCTTGCCTTCGCCGGTGCGCATCTCGGCGATGGAGCGGTCGTTGAGCACCATGCCGCCGATGAGCTGCACGTC
>NZ_JAUCDN010000438.1:0-2106 GCF_034675085.1 Devosia sp. | reverse complement strand
CAGGGCAAGCCCCACGGCCAGGGCGTCTGGGCCGCGGCGGATCATCTCGTCGAAGGTTTCACGGCGCAACTGGTCGGTCAATTGGGTGCGCAGCAGCATCAGCGGCGCGCAGGTCAGCGCGTCGAAAAGCGGCCATTGCGGCATCAGCACATCGTCGAAATTGATGCTGTCCAGCGCAGCGATGAGCCGCCGATCATAAAGCGGATGGGCGCGGCCGCGCTTGTCGAGGAAATGGGTGCGCCCCACCAGCGCGTCGAGCCGATCGTCGGGCAGGCCTGGATAATCCCCGCCCAGGATACGGCGGAAGCCAGCGGCCACTGTTTTGGCGCCGCGCAGGCTTTCCACATGGGCCAGATTGTTGCGCAGACGCACAATGCCGCGCGAGTCGCTGACCGGGCCGGAATCGAGCAGCACCGTACCGGCGATAAGCAGGGGATGATGCGTGGCCAGCACCATGGCCACCTGGCCACCATGGCCCTGGCCTAGAATGACCGCCCGGCCGATGCCGAGCGCGGCAAGGATGGAGGCGACGTCGCGCGCATCCTCGATCGAGCTGTAATCTTCCGCTTTGGCACGATCATCGGCGCGGCCCCTTCCGGGCAGATCGAGCAGCACCACCGGCCATTCACCGCCGCTCATGCGCTGGAAATAGCCGGCAAAGGCGCTGAAGTCGCTCATATTGCGCTGATAGCCGGGCAGGCACACCACAGGCAGGCGCTGGCTGGAGAGGGTGCCGGCCACGTGCACGGCGGCGCGAAGCCCGCCCGCCAGCGCCACCGGCTGGGGGGAGAGGCCGGCAAAGGCGGCATGGTCGGCGGGAACAGTTCTTTTGCGGGGCATGCTCGGACTCCGATGTTTCCCATTCTGGGCTATGGGCTTCCCGTTGCAAGGAAAACATTGTCGGAAAGGGGAAGGGAAAGTATGGTGCGCCACCGCATAGCCTTGCCGTCACGGCGGGCCAGACCCCCAGACGCGGCCCTGCCGGCCGCACCAAACTAAGGACATCTCGACAAATGCTGCGAGGATCGATTACGGCGCTCATCACCCCCATGCATAATGGGCTCGTGGATGAGAAAGCCTTCGCCGGCTTTGTCGACTGGCAGATTGCCGAGGGCACCCATGGCCTGGTGCCAGTGGGCACCACCGGCGAAAGCCCCACGGTGAGCCACGAAGAGCACCATCGCATCGTCGAAATCGCCATCGAGGTATCCAATGGCCGTGTGCCGGTGATCGCCGGGGCGGGCTCCAATTCCACCGCCGAAGCGGTGTCGCTGGCCCGTTTTGCCGAGAAGGCCGGCGCCGACGCGGTGCTGACCATCGTGCCCTATTACAACAAGCCCAACCAGGAGGGCATGTTCCAGCACTTCTCGGCCGTGGCGAACGCCGTGGGCATTCCCGTCATCCTCTACAGCGTGCCGGGGCGCACCGTGGTCGATCTCACCATCGACACCATCGCCCGGCTGCGCGAAGCCCATTCCAACATTATCGGCGTCAAGGATGCGACGGCCGATCTGGGCCGCACCAGCCTGCAACGCGATCGGCTGGGCGCCGATTTCGTGCTGCTTTCCGGCGAGGATATAACGGCGCTCGCCTTCAATGCGCATGGCGGACATGGCTGTATCTCGGTGACATCGAATGTCGCGCCGCGCCTCTGCTCGCAGATGCAGGAGCTTTCGCTCGCCGGCGACTTCAAGGGCGCCCTGGCCATCCAGGACAAGCTCGTGCACCTGCACAAGAATCTCTTCCTCGAGCCCAATCCCACGGCGGTGAAATACGCTGCCAACCGGCTTAATTTGTGCGCCAACGAATTGCGCCTGCCGCTGGTGCCGGTGTCTAAGGCCACCCAAGAGGCGGTGGACTTTGCAATGACCCATGCCGGCATTATCTAAGGGTCATGGCCAGCAAGAACGACAAGAGCAAGAACGGTTGGATCAGCCACGGACTCGTGGCTGAAAACCGGCGCGCGCGCCATGATTATGAAATCGGCGATACGCTCGAGGCCGGCATCGTGCTGACCGGAACCGAGGTCAAGTCGCTGCGGCAGGGCAAGGCGCAGATCACCGAATCCTATGCCTCGCCCGAGCGCGGCGAATTGTGGCTCATCAA
>NZ_JAUCDN010000437.1:0-2111 GCF_034675085.1 Devosia sp. | reverse complement strand
CCAAGGCCGCACGTACAGGTGTGGGGCACATACTGCCTCAGCCACCGTCCCCTATCACCACGGAGCCGGCCCCGAGCCAGCATCGGGGCTTCCCACACCCCCTCCCAGCCTCCCCCATCAAGGGGGAGGTGTGGGCCTGCGTTTTTGGCAGCATGGTGCCCCAACCACAGAAGGGCACCTCCCCCTTGATGGGGGAGGCTGGGAGGGGGTGCGTGTGGGGCACGGTGGTCCCCCGGCCAGCGCGGTCCCTTTTTCCTCTCGCCGGCGGACCCTACCCTCGCAAGCCCCTGAAAAAATCCCGTAGCAGCGCTTCGGACCGGGAGGCGCCGAGGCCGGAGATGATTTCGGGGTGGTGGTGGCAGGTGGGCTGGTCGAAAAGGCGGATGCCGTTTTCCACGGCGCCGGCCTTGGGATCGTCGGCGGCGAAATAAACGCGGCGCAGGCGGGCATGGGCGAGGGCGCCGGCGCCCATGGCGCAGGGTTCGAGCGTGACATAGAGATCGCAGCCATCGAGCCGTCCGGTGCCGCGCGCGGCCAGCGCGGCGCGGATGGCGAGCATTTCGGCATGGGCGGTGGGATCGCGCAGGGCCTGCATGCGGTTCTGCTCGGCGGCCAGCACCTGCCCCTCGCACACGATCACCGCGCCCACCGGGGCTTCGCCCCGCGCAGCGGCCTCTTCGGCAAGACCAAGGGCGAGGTCCATCGGGGTCATGCTCATTTGGCCCAATCCGGCAGATAATCGTGAGGATCGATAGCCGCCTTGAGGGCGGCGATCTGGTCCGGGGTCCAGCCCGGCGGGTCGGTGACGGCCAGCCAGGCATCGATATAGTGGGCGGGCGCGTAGACATGGCCGTAACCGATGGGCGAGGTTTGCGCCAGCGCCATATCCAGCGCCAGTTGCAGGAAGGTGACCACCGGATACCAGGTCAGCGCGGGGGACACGTCGAAGCCGCGCGGCTCGCGCATCCAGTCGGGCTCGCGATAGAGCGCCTCGGGCTGGAAGAAGACGATGGGATCGCTGGCATATTGCAAAAAGACGATGCGCAACGGGCCCCATGCGGCCCCGCCGCCATCCAGAACGCCATGCTGATCGGCAAAGCGGATGGAGCGCTGATTGCCGAAACGGGGCAGCCACTGGGGCGAATCGGGGTGGCGGCTATTGGTGGCAAAGCGCCACACGCTGCTGGAAAAGGGCGGACCGGCCCAGAGCGCGCCCTGATAGGGATCGGCCAATATGTCGAAGGGCTGGCTGGAGGCTTGAGAGACCAAAGCGCCCTGGCTGAGACCATTCAGGTAAAGGCGCGGACGGGCGCTGGGCGGCATGGCGGTCCAGCGCTCATAGACGGCCTCGAACAGGGCCTGGGCGGTGTTGATGCCGTGATCGGGCTCGACCACCAGCGATAGCCAGCTGGTGAGATAGGAATATTGGATGGCGACGCTGGCGACGTCCCCGCCATGGAGATATTCGAGCGTGTCCATGGCCGCCGGATCGACCCAGCCGGTGCCCACCGGCATGGCCAGCACCAGCACCGAGCGGTCGAATGCCCCGACCCGGTCCATCTCGGCCAGGGCCAGGGCCACCCGCGCCTCCAGCGTGGGGGCCGAGCGCAGGCCGACATAGATGCGCAGGGGATCAATGGCCGGCTTATGGGTCATGGCTGTGATCGCCGCCGCATCGGGGCCGGAGGTGACGTAGACGCGGGCATCGCGCCCGATGCTGTTCCAGGGGATGAGGGAGGCGATGCTGCCGGTCTGTTCGGGACGGGCGGGCGCCGGATCGTCCTGGGGCACCAGCTCGTCCAGCCGCTCGTAAAAGCCGTCGGCGGCGCGCAGGGCGGCGCGCAGCAAGACGCCATCGACCAGCACGCCGCCCAATATGCCGACGATGAGAATGCTGGCGGCCAGCGCCACGCGGCGCGGCACATAGGGCAGTTTTTCCAGCCAGCGCCAGACCAGATGGATGGCCATGACCACCAGCTTGCCCAGAAGGATGAGCAGCAGCGCCGGGCCGATGGCGACGAGGGCGATGAGCAAAGGCTGGGCATTGTCGGCCAGCGCCATGCCCATGACCGAGCGCACCGAATTCTGCCAGACCAGGGTGTAGCTGAGCG
>NZ_JAUCDN010000436.1:0-2133 GCF_034675085.1 Devosia sp. | reverse complement strand
GGGCACATCGGTGTAATAGTCGGGGCCACCGCGCCCGCCGGCCTTGAACGGGGCCGCAGCCGAAAGAATGGGTAATCCCTCCCATTCGGTGCCCTTCATCATCTGCTCGATATACCAGGTCTGGGCCTGGCTCACGATCTGCACGGAGGGATCGTCCGCCACCAGCGCGAAATAGGAGTGCAGGGGTGCGGCCGTCTCGCCCACCGGACGGCGGATATAGTCCAGGGTTGCTTCGTGGTCGGCCTTGGCGGCGGCCACCACCCCGGCATTGTCCTCGACGCGCGGCACGACCTTGCCGTCGACGCGATCGAAGATCGGGCGGGCTTCGGAGGTGTGCGAGACGATGGACCATTTGCCGTCCGCATCCTGCTCGAGCAGCAGGTCGATCAGGCCCATATGGCTGCCCCAGAAACCGGGCATCACCGCCGGCTTGCCGTTAAGAGTGCCGGCATCGTTGTCGACGCCCTCGATATCGACATAGTCGGTGCCGGGGAAGACGAGATGGTGATGGCCGGTCAGCACCACGTCGATGCCATCGACGGCGGCCAGTTGCAGCGAGGCGTTCTCGGCGCCCGGCCCCTGATCGGGCGCGATGCCGGAATGGGAGAGGGCCACGACGATATCGGCGCCTTCCTCACGGATTTTAGGGGCATAGGCCGTGGCCGTCTCGACGATGTCGCGCACCACCACCTTGCCGGCGAGATGGCTGGCGTCCCAGGTCAGGATCTGGGGCGGCAGGAAGCCAATAATGCCGATCTTGACCGTGCGGGTGCCGCCGGCGCCATCGGTCAGTTCCTTCTCGATGATGCGATAGGGCGGCAGATAGGTTTCGTCGTCCAGCGGATTTTCGGCGAGCGTGGTGCCGCGCACCAGATTGGCCGACACCACCGGGTAATTGGCCCCTTCGAGCGCCCGGTCGAGATAGTCGAGGCCATAGTTGAATTCGTGATTGCCCAGGGTGCCGCCTTCGTAGCCCAGCGTGTTCATGGCCGCCACGATGGGGTGGATATCGCCCTGGTTGAGGCCGCGCTCATAGGCATAATAGTCGCCCATGGGATTGCCCTGGATGACGTCGCCATTGTCCAGCAGCATGGAATTGCCGGCTTCGGCGCGAATAGCCTCGATCACCGAGGCGGTGCGCGCCAGGCCCATGGTGTCGTTGGGGCCATCGGCGTAATAATCATAGGCGAAGACGGCGACATGCAGGTCGGTGGTTTCGAGCAGCCGCAAATGGGCCTGGTTCGATTGGGCCTGCGCGGCAAAGGGGTGCATGGCGACCATGGCCCCTACGCTGGCCGAGCCGACCAGAAAGCTGCGGCGCGATATCCTGGGCAAGAAATTCATCGAAATATCTCCCTTGAGCGTTATGGCTTCGGATGCGGAGGCTTGGCCGTCCCCGAACCCGGGCACCGATATGCCCTTCCTCGGCTCCAACGCGTGGAGCATTATTGTTTTATTGCCGCCCCAAGCTGACGCCCTGATGACGGAACGAGGACGCTAGGAGCTTTTTACCGACTGGTCAATTTATGACAGTTCGATGACAGCCGGAGCCGCGGAACCGATTTGCGCGGCCCCGGCTGGTTGATAGGATCGGGGCGGTTTCTGGAGATTGATTTATGAAGTGGCGTGGACGCGAGCAGAGCTCCAACATCGAGGATCGGCGCGGGCAGGGCGGCGGCTTTGGCGGGATGGGCGGCAGCCCCTTCGGGCGGAGCGGGGGCATCCGCATTCCCACCGGCGGGCGCGGCTCGCGCGGCGGGGTGGGCAGCCTTATCGGGATCGTGGTGGTGCTGGGGATCATCTGGATGGTCACCGGCTCCAACCCCATCGACGTGCTGACCGGGGGAAGCGGCGGCGCCACCACGGCCAGCTCGTCCAGCAGCCTGCCCACCAGCGGCAACCAGGATGACCTGCGCAGCTTCGTCGGCGTGGTGGTCAAGGAGACCGAGGATTTGTGGAGCGGGGTCTTCAGCGCCTCGGGCCAGAACTACCCCGAGCCCAAGGTGGTGCTGTTCTCCAATGCCATCAACACCGCCTGCGGCGCCGCCGATTCGAGCGTGGGGCCGTTCTATTGTCCCGGCGACAGCAAGGTCTATATCGACCTCAGCTTCTACGACCAGTTGCGCGACCAGT
>NZ_JAUCDN010000435.1:0-2137 GCF_034675085.1 Devosia sp. | reverse complement strand
CGGCAAAAACGGAAAGGGCAGGGCGCTCGTGAAACGGATCTGGCAGATAGTTTCGGCCCTGTTGCTCCTGACGTTTCCAGCCTTCGGCCAGGCCCAGTTCGACACCAAGGCCAAATTCGCCATCCTCATGGACGAGGAATCCGGCACCGTCATCTTCCAGAAGGATGCCGACCTGCCGATGGAGCCGGCCAGCATGGCCAAGCTCATGACCATCGCCGTGGTTTTCCACGAAATCCAGGACGGCCGGCTGAGCATGGGCGACGAATTCTTCGTCTCCGAAAACGCCTGGCGCACCGGCGGCGCCGCCTCGGGCGGCTCGACCATGTTCGCCGAGCTCAATTCAAAAATCAGCGTCGAGAACCTCATCCGCTCGGTCATCATCCAGTCCGGCAATGATGCCGCCATTGTCCTGGCCGAGGGCATTGCCGGCTCGGAAGCCAGCTTCGCCGCCATCATGAACGAGTTGGCCCTCGATATCGGGCTGGAAAACTCCCATTTCACCAATTCCACCGGCCTGCCCGACCCGGAAATGCACGTCACCGCCCGCGACCTGGCCGATCTGGCGCGCTACCTCATCCGCGAATTTCCCCAATACTACCACTACTTCTCCGAGCCCGAGATGGAGTGGAACAAGATCAAGCAATCCAACCGTAACTCATTGGTGGAGCTAGGCATTGGCGTCGATGGCCTCAAGACCGGCCATACCGAATCCGCCGGCTACGGCTCGGTCATCTCCACCGCCGAGGGCGGGCGCCGGCTGATCGCGGTGGTCCATGGCCTCACCTCCATGGCCCAGCGCACCGAAGAGGGGCGCAAGCTCATCACCTGGGGCGCCCGCGCCTTCGAGCGCCTCGCCGCCTATCCCGAAGGCGCCGTGGTCGCCTATGCCGATGTCTATGGCGGGGAGGTGCCCAGCGTCGGCCTCGTGGGCAAGGGCGAGGTCGCCCTTTACCTGCCGCGCGGCTCGCGCCGGTGCCTGAGCGCCGAAGTGGCCTATAAGGGGCCGCTGATGCCCCCGGTCATGGAAGGCGACAAGATCGCCGAGCTGCGCGTTTACTGCGACGACAAGCTGGTGCAGGCCGCCCCGCTTTACGCCGCCCAGACCGTGCGCCCCGGCGATATCGTGCGCAAGGCCACCGACGCCCTCAAGCAGCTGGCCCTTGGCTGGCTGTGAGACTCGTATAGAACAGGTCCATGCTCGACGCGCCCCAAGCCCGCCGCGCCCGCTTCATCACCTTCGAGGGTGGTGAGGGCGTGGGAAAATCCACCCAGGTCAAGCGCCTGCTGCACAGCCTGCAGCAGCGCTCCGTTTCGGCCATCCGCACGCGCGAGCCGGGCGGCACGCCCAAGGCCGAGGCCATCCGCTCCTTCATCCTGCAAGGGCGTTCGGAAAGCTGGGGGGCGGGGGCCGAGGCGGTGCTGTTCGCCGCCGCACGCTACGATCATGTCAGCCAGTTGATCGCGCCCAATCTGCGCGCCGGCACCTGGGTGCTGTCCGACCGCTTCCACGATTCCACCCGCGCCTATCAGGGGCTGACCGGCGGTGTCGATGTACGATTGATCGAAGCGCTGGAGCGCCTGGCGCTGGACGGCAATACGCCTGACCTGACCATCATGCTCGACATGGAGCCGGAAGCGGCGTTCCGGCGCGTCGCCGAGCGCGCCATCGAGGATGGGCTGGCCCTCACAGGCGACCGCTTCGAAAAAGAAGAACTCGACTGGCATAAGCGCCTGCGGCAAGGATTTCTGGCCATTGCGCGCGCAAATCCGGGGCGCTGCATCGTGCTCTCCGCCGCCCAGTCCGAGGATGCGTTGGAGGCCGCGATCTGGGAAGCCGTCACCACGCGTTTTCCCGAACTGGCCGGAATGAGCCCGGCGTGACCGATCCTGACGCCCTTGCCGACACGCTGCTGCCCGAGCGGCGCCAACGGGCCCATGGCCATGAGGCCGCACGCGCCGCCATCCTCGCCCAATTGGCCGAAAAGCGCCTGCCCGGCGCCATTCTGCTCCACGGCCCGCGCGGTATCGGCAAGGCTACCTTCGCTTTCGAGATGGCCGCCGCCATCCTCACGGCCACCGGCGACGAAGCCGGCCCGCGCGTCGCGGGTGCGCAGCAGGTCGGCCAGCCGTTCCAGCA
>NZ_JAUCDN010000434.1:0-2152 GCF_034675085.1 Devosia sp. | reverse complement strand
TTCCGCATGGCGCCCATCCACCACCATTTCGAGCATCTGGGCTGGACCGAGAGCCAGGTCGTCATCCGCTTCTGGATCATCTCCTTCGTGCTGGCGCTGATCGGGCTGTCGAGCCTCAAGCTGCGCTGAGGGATTTGTGAGGTCACCCCCTCCCATCCTCCCCCATCAAGGGGGAGGTGCGGGGCTGGTGGGTGGGCAAGATTTTGCCAAAGCCACAAAGTTCCACCTCCCCCTTGATGGGGGAGGCCGGGAGGGGGTGGGGCCACATCCCCAAACCCCGTTTCGCAAAACGCGAAAGCCATTGGCAAATCGGTAACCAAACGCCTGCTACAACTTGATTCAGTTTGTATCGAGTAGCCGGCTTTTCCCATGATGTTCTCCCGTGCCGAAAAAACGCCCCTGGCGGAGTGGTGGTGGTCGATCGATCGGGAATTGCTGGGGGCGCTGATCCTGCTCATGACCTGCGGCATGGTGCTCAGCTTTGCCGCCAGCCCCCCGGTGGCCGAGCGCATCGGGCTTTCGCCCTGGTTTTTCATCATCCGCCATGCCCTGTTCTGTGTGGCTGCGCTGCCGGTGCTGATCGGCACTTCGCTGCTCAATCATCGCCAGGCGCGCTTCGCCGCGCTGGCCACGCTGGTGGTGAGCCTGGTCCTGCTCTGGGCGACGCTGCGCTTCGGCACCGAGGTCAAGGGCGCGCGGCGCTGGATTTCCTTTGCCGGCCAGTCCATCCAGCCCTCCGAATTCGTCAAGCCCGCCTTTGCCGTGCTCGGGGCGTGGCTGTTTTCCGAATCGATGATCCACCGCAACGTGCCGGGCAAGATCCTGGCCTCCCTCATCATGCTGGCCATTGTGGGGGGGCTGCTGCTCCAGCCCGATATCGGCCAGACGGCGCTGGTGGTGGCCACCTGGGCGGTGCTGCTGTTCCTGGCCGGCATTTCCTGGTTCATCATTTTCGGGCTGGCCGGGGCGGCGGCGGCGCTGCTGTTCGGCGCCTATATCTTCTTCCCCCACGTTTCGCGCCGCATCGACACCTTCCTCAACCCCGATGGGGGCGGCAATACCTACCAGATCGACCGCGCCCTCCAGTCGCTGATGGAGGGGGGATGGTTCGGGCGGGGGCCGGGCGAATCCATCGCCAAGAAGCTCATTCCCGACGCTCATGCCGACTATGTGTTCTCGGCGGCGGCGGGCGAGTTCGGCATCCTGTTTTGCCTCGTTCTCGTCGCGCTCATCGCCTTCATCGTCATTCGCGCCATGTTTGGGGCACAAAGACAGACCAGCCTGTTCTCGCGGCTGGCGGCCTCGACGCTGGCCATCCAGTTCGCCATGCAATCGGGCATCAACCTGGCCGTGAACCTCAACCTGATCCCGCCCAAGGGCATGACGCTGCCGTTCGTCTCTTATGGTGGCACCTCGATGATCGCCATCGCCTTCGGCATGGGGCTGATGCTGGCCTTCACCCGCACCAAGCCCGAAGAGCGCATGGCCACCGGCCTGCCCAGCTATAAAAGCGCCGTCGCACCCCTGGCGCCCGCCGAATGAAGACCTTCACCCTCATGGCCGGCGGCACCGGCGGTCATCTGTTTCCGGCCATGGCGCTGGCGCAGGAACTGGTGCGGCGCGGGCACCGCGTCGAATTGATGACCGACCATCGCGTCGAAAGCTATGGCGCCGATTTTCCGGCCAGCCAGGTCCATATCGTGCCCTCGGCCACGCCCTCCATCCGCAATCCGGTCCGCTTCGTTTTGGCCGGCTTCACCATATTGCGCGGCCTCGGGGTGGCGCTGGGCCAGTTGCGGCGGAACCGGCCGGCCTGCGTCATCGGCTTTGGCGGCTATCCCACCTTTCCGCCCTTCCTTGCCGCCCATCTGCTGGGCATTCCCGGCATTTTGCACGAGCAGAACGCGGTGATGGGCCGGGCCAACCGGGCGCTGGCACGTTTTGCCGACCTGTTGGCCATGAGCTTTGCCGAAACGCGCTTTGCCGATGCAACGCGCATCGAGACGGTGCTGACCGGCAATCCTGTGCGCGACCGGGTGCGCGCCGTTTCGGGCACACCCTATCCGGCGCTCGATCCGGGCGGCCCCATCCGGCTGGTGATCTTCGGGGGCAGCCAGGGGGCCAAGGCGCTGTCCGACATCGTGCCCGCCGC
>NZ_JAUCDN010000433.1:0-2155 GCF_034675085.1 Devosia sp. | reverse complement strand
CGGGGCTGAGATGGGTGAAGGTGACGCTGTTGGCGGCCATGTTGACATGGCCGTCCCAGACCTGGCGCCCCAGCCCCTCCGCGCCCCCATGCAGTTGCAGGGTGCCGGCATTGGCTGGCAGGCGATAGGTCTTGCCTCCCAGATCGAAGGAGGCATCCTTGATGCGGTTGGCGACGCGCCCGGCCAGCGAGCCGAAATGGGGGCTATGGGCGGGATAGGCCTCGAAATTGTCGAAACCCAGCACCACGCCGCGCTCGCCACCGGCCACCGGCACGCGCCAATCGCGCACGACCACGCCATAGGAGATCAGGTCGACCCGCACGCCGGTGTCGCTCTCGAGCCGGAACTGGTCAACGCGTTTGCCGTTATGCGTGCCGAATGTAGTGACTGCGATGGCCATGCCTGCCCCCTGGATTGCGCCGCAGGTTTTAGCCTGCTTCGCCGGGGCTCGGCAACGATGCACTTGACCTTTCGGGCGGAGGTGCCGAAATTCCGCTCGTCAATTTTGGGGGAGCCGGGGTGGACGAGGGCGGTTTCAGGCGGCGGGCCACGGTGCACGATGTGGCGCGGGCGGCCGGCGTGTCGCTGGCCACGGTCGATCGTGTGCTCAACGGAAGGCCCGGCGTTAGCACCGCCACGTCCGAAAAGGTCGAGGCCGCCATTGCCCATATCGGTTTTCAGCGCGATCTGGGCGCTTCCCTGCTTGCCCGCGCGCGCGACCTGCGGACGGTCTTCATCATCCCCGATGGCTCCAACGAGTTCATGGCCAGCCTCGCCGGTGCTGTCGAGCACCGGCAGGCCCAGGCCCTGGCCGATCGCATGCATGTCGAGATCCGGCGTGTTCGCGCCCTCGATGCCGGCGCCCTCGCCCGCCATCTCGACGGGCTCGATCCGCAGGATTGCGACTGCGCGGTGATCGTTGCCAGCCAGGACGCGGAAGTGGCGGCGGCGGTGGATGCCGCCACCCGGCGCGGCATCGTGGTGATGACGCTGGTCTCGGACCTGCCGGCCAGCCAGCGCCGGCATTTCATCGGCATCGACAACATGGCCGCGGGGCGTACCGCAGCCTCGCTCATGGGGCGCTTCCTGCCGCAGGGGGGCAAGATCGCCGTCATCGCCGGCTCCCTGCATCTGCGCGACCACGCCGATCGCCTCGCCGGCTTTGCCGAAATCCTCGAAGGGGAGTTTCCCCGCCTCGCACTGATCGGCCCCTTCGAGGGGCATGACGAGCACAGCGAAACCCGGGCCGGCCTGGATACGCTTCTGCGCCAGCATCCCGATCTGGCCGGGCTTTACAATCTTGGTGCCGGCAATGCCGGCCTCGTCGCCGCGCTGGAGCAATCGGGCCGTGCCGGCGACATCCGCGTTATCGCCCATGAACTGACCGGACCGACCCGCCAGGGCCTGGCATCGGGCGCCATCGACGTGGTGCTTGACCAGAATCCCGATGGCGAAATCCGCGAGGCGCTGGCGGCGGCGCGCCTGCTGGTTCTGGGGGGGAGCGGCGCCGTTCTTGCCACCCCCATTGAAATCGGCATTTTCCTGCGCGACAATCTGCGCTAAGAAGCTGTCCATCATCACAAGGACGCGGGCGAAAAAGTCTGGGAGGACCAAGGGATGTCGTCTTGCTTCAGTAATGAGGTACGTGCCTCATGACCTATCTTGGTATCGATATCGGCACCTCGGGCGTCAAGGCGCTGCTGATCGACGAGCATGGCCGGGCGCTTGGCGAGGCTTCCGCTGCCGTCGTTGAGCCGGTGCGGCCCCATCCCGGCTGGTCCGAACAAAACCCTTCCGACTGGTGGCAGGCCACCCTGGCCGCTATCGACACGCTCAAGCAAAAGCACCCGGCCGAACTGGCGGCGGTGCGCGGCATCGGTCTTTCCGGCCATATGCATGGCGCGACGCTATTGGGAAAGAATGACGAGGTTCTTCGCCCCTGCATTTTGTGGAACGATGGACGTTCGGCAGCCGAATGCCGCGAGATGGAAACAGCGCTGCCCAGCCTTCGCGATATCGCCGGCAATATCGCCATGCCGGGCTTTACCGCGCCCAAGATCGCCTGGGTGCGCAAGCATGAGCCTGAAATCTACGCCAAGATCGCCAAGGTGCTGTTGCCCAAGGCCTATGTGCGCCTGCTGCTGACCGGCGAACA
>NZ_JAUCDN010000432.1:0-2162 GCF_034675085.1 Devosia sp. | reverse complement strand
CAAGGCCGAGGATATCGTCAAGCGCGCCCATATCATCTGCCCCTATAGCGAAGTCAGCCGCAAAGGGTTCGACGTCAGCCTTTCGGTCGAATAGGCAAACGAGACTACCGGGGCAATTGCCCCGGTATCTTCCTAAGCCACCAGCCCCTTGGTCAGCTCCAGCGCCTGGCGCTCGAAGAGGCGGCGATAGATGCCGCCCTCGAGCCGGATGAGGCTGTCATGGGTGCCCTCCTCGACGATGCGGCCCCTGTCGAAGACCAGCAGCCGGTCGAGCGCCCGCACGGTGGAGAGCCGGTGGGCGATGACCAGCGTGGTGCGCCCAAGCATCAGCCGCTCCATCGCCTCCTGGATCTGCACCTCGCTCTCGCTGTCCAGGCTCGATGTCGCCTCGTCCATGATGAGGATGGGCGCATCGGAGAGAAAGGCGCGGGCGATGGCGACGCGCTGGCGCTCCCCGCCCGAGAGCTTGACGCCGCGCTCGCCCACCATGGTCTCATAGCCCTTGGGCAGGCGCAGGATGAAATCATGTGCATTGGCCTGGCGCGCCGCCGCCTCGATCTCATCCCGGCTTGCACCCGGCCGGCCATAGGCGATGTTCTCGGCCAGCGTGCGATGGAACAGGATCGGCTCCTGCTGCACGATGGCGATCTGGCCGCGCAGGCTCGCTTGCGTCACGCCGGCGATATCCTGCCCGTCAATGCGGATAGCGCCGGAAGTGACGTCATGCAGGCGCTGGATGAGCTTGACGAAAGTGGTCTTGCCCGAACCCGAATGGCCCACCAGCCCCACCCGCTCGCCCGGCCTTATGGTCACGGAGAAATCCTCGTAGAGCGGGGTGGCGTGGGCGCCATAGCGGAACGTCACCTGGTCGAAGACGACGCCGCCCTGTTCGATGCGGATGGCGGATGCGCCCTTGCCGTCCTCGACGCCCAGCGCCTGCGCCTCGAGCGCCACCAGTTCCTCCATGTCGTTCACCGATTTCTGCAAATTGCGGATGTGCTGGCCCACATCGCGCAGATGGCCCGAAAGCAGGAAGAACATGGTCAAAACGAAGGTGATGTCGCCTGCGCTGGCTAGCCCTCTTTGCCAGAGCAGCAGGGCCGTGCCGAGGATGGCGGTCTGCATGGCCACCATCATCACGCCCTGCAAGCCGCCATTGAGCGTGCCGCGCCGCCAGGTGCGGCGGGTGCGCCGGCGCCATTTGCCCACGACACCGGCCAATAGCGCATCCTCGCGCGCCTCGGCGCCGAAGGCCTTGACCACGCTGTTGCAACTCACCGCATCGGCCAGCGCCCCGCCCACCTTGGTGTCCCAGGCGTTGGAGAGCGAAGCGGCGGGGGCCACATAGCGCACCGACATCAGCACGGTGACGAGGATATAGACCAGCGAGCCCAGCCCCACCACCAGCCCCATGACCGGCCAGGAGCTGCCCATGAACAGGGTAGCGCCCACCAGCATCACCAGCGAGGGCAACAGGGCCAAAAGCAGCGTATCGTTGAGCAGGTCGAGCGCCCACATGCCGCGCGTGATCTTGCGCACGGTGGAGCCGGCGAAGCTGTTGGCATGCCAGTCGGTGGAAAAGCGCTGCACGCGATGAAAACCGTTGGCGGCGATATCGCTCATCATGCGCAGCGTTAGCGGAATGATGTTCATGAACGTCAATTGCCGCAGCGCTACCGAGGCCAGATAGCTGGCCGACATCAGCCAGAAGGCAGCGATGGCAGCATCCCAGCCGGAACTGCCCCCGGCCACGGCGTCGACCAGCCGCCCGGCGAAAATGGGGCTGACGGCTTCGGCCAGGGTGGCGGTCAGCACGAAAAAGGCGATGGCAGCGATGCGCACCGGCTGGTGGCGCCAGTGGCGGAAGGTGAAGCCGAGCACGTTGCGGAAGGCGTCGGCGGAAAAGGCGCTTTTCTTGCGGCTCATCTCGGATGCGTCCGGCGCCGTTTCCGGCAGCCGGCCCTCGAACGGGGGAAAAGGGACGCAGCCGGCGACGGAAACAGGCTTCCTTGCGGAAAGGGTCGGGCTGCGGAGAAGGAAAGAAACCGTGGGCGGCCGGCTAACGCTGGCAAGCCCCGACGGGGTGCGCGCTACCGGCGGGCGCCGGATAGTCGCGGGGAAACGGTGACTGTCATCATGCAACGCCTCCCTTGCTCGATTTG
>NZ_JAUCDN010000431.1:0-2168 GCF_034675085.1 Devosia sp. | reverse complement strand
ACGCCGCCTTGCGGCCCGGCTGCACGGTGATGGTGACATCGACGAGGCGCGTGGCGTGATCGGCCACCACGTTGCGCCCGGCAATGGCGGGCTTGGCATAGCCCTGCTGCCGCCAGGCCTCCAGCGCCAGCTGCTCGGCCTGTAAAATCACCGAGGAGCGCGCCACCTGCCCGCTGGCCAGGCCGCGCGTCACCGGCAGGTCGACCTGATCGCCCGGATCGCGCGTCGGGGGCGCCTGGTTGACGATGGTGACGGCATTGAAATGAAAGAGCGGCCCCGGATCGACGGCGATGCTCACCTCGGCCGGATCGGGCAAATCGATATCGGGCGCCAGATTGGCCGCCTCGGCGCCGCCGATGCGAATGGAAACGGTGGGCCCGTAATGGCCCTCATTATAGAGCGCGGCGATGATGCGGCGATAATCACCGCGCGCCTTGGCCAAGAGCCCCGCCGCTCCCGAGGCCCGCTCGTCCTGGTCGGCGATCAGCGCCGAGGCATTGCGCACCGCCGCTTCCACCGGGCCGGTGGCGTTGACGCTGAGGCTGGCGCGATAGGGCTGGGGGTCGGCGATCACCGCCTCGGCATCGGCGTCGGCCGCCTCGCCCCACAGGCGTATGCCGAAAATCTCGAATGCGGACACGGGCGCGCTGGCCCCGACCAGAAGGGTCAGGGACACGCACAAGGCGCCAAAACTCGTTACCAGACGCGCGCTTCGCAGTGTTCCGATCTCGCCCAATTACGCTTCAACCAGAAAGGGCCAAAGCCAATCTTTGTCCCACGGGCGGAAAGATTCCGTTAAGCCTTCCCCGCCCGGCGCCCATTTCGCCGAAAAGACGAAATTTTCGTGGCCAGTTTAGGGCCGCTGCCGGGCCGGAACCAGCCCGAAGGGAAAATTATTGCTCATTGGCAGCAGGATCGTGGCGGATGGGCAACTTGTGCAAGTGACGCTTATGCCCCCATGCTTCAGTCAACACCCTCCCCCTTGTGGGTGAGGTGTACGCTGGTGGGCGTGGCCGAATTGCGCCGCCTCCCCCCTATTCGCGCGCCAGCGCCTCCACCGGATCGAGCCGCGCGGCGGAGCGGGCGGGCATGAAGCCGAAGACCACCCCGATCAGGCTGGCCGACAGGATGGCCAAGGCGATGGATTCGCCCGAATAGGCCAGCCGCGCCCCCGAAACGATGGCGGTGAGCAGATGGCCCAAGCCGAAGCTCAGCCCCACCCCGATGGCGCCGCCGGCAAAGCACACCAGCACCGCCTCGATGAGGAACTGGCGCAGGATATCGCTGCGCCGCGCCCCCACCGCCATGCGGATGCCGATTTCCTTGGTGCGCTCGGACACCGAGACCAGCATGATGTTCATCACCCCGATGCCGCCCACCACCAGCGAGATCACGGCGATGGTGGAAATAAGCAGCGCCAGCGTCGCCGAGGTGGACTGGATGGTCTCGCGGATGGTGTCGGTGTTTTGCAGGAAAAAATCCTGCGTGCCGCCATGCAGCCGCGTCAGCAATGCCGTCACCTCCGCCTCGGCCTCGCTCATGTCGAAATCGTCGGCGACGCGGATGGCGATGGAATTGAGGTAGCTCTGGCCCAAGATCCGGTCCATGGCCGCCGTATAGGGCAGGTAGATATTGGCATTGTTGCCCCCCGGCCCGAAGCCGGACATGGTGGCCACCACCCCGATGACGCGCACCGGCACCTTGCCCAGCATGATGACCTTGCCGATGGGATCTTCCCCATCGGTGAAGATGGCGCTGACGGCGTTCTGGTCGATCACCGCCTCCTGCGCCCGGTCCTCGATGCTCTGTTCGGTAAAGCCCGCCCCCGCGGTGAAGCTGCGGCCATTGACCTGGAAATAGCCCACGCCCACCCCGGTCACCGAGGCGTTGGAGGCGGTGTTGCGATAGCGCGCCGTGGCATTGGCCGAAACCTGCGGGGTGACGCTGTCGGCAAAACCCTGCTTGGCCAGCGCGTCGGCGTCGCTGGGCTTGAGCGTGCGCACCCGGCCCGAGCGCATGTCGCCGAACCCGCTGCCGGGATAGATATTGATGGTATTGGTGCCGATGGAGGCGATGTTTTCCAGCACCGTCTGCTGGCTGCCCTGCCCCAGCGCCACCACGCTCACCACCGAGGCGATGCCGATGATGATGCCGAGCATGGTCAGGAA
>NZ_JAUCDN010000430.1:0-2181 GCF_034675085.1 Devosia sp. | reverse complement strand
CGCGGCGCGTGGGGCGGGATGCGTGGTCTGTCACCGGATTGCACCTCCCCCCTTGTGGGGGAGGATGGGAGGGGGGTATGCCCCGCAAATGACCCAGCCCCTCTACACCATCGCCGACATCCTCGCCGCCACCAATGGCACTGCGCCGGGCCTCGACCCTGCTGCCCCGATCAATTCCGTCTCCATCGACTCGCGCGAGCTTGGTCCCGATGCCCTCTTCGTCGCCATCAGGGGCGATCGTTTCGACGGGCATGATTTCGTCGCCACCGCGCTTCAGAACGGCGCCGCCGCCGCGCTGGTCAGCCGCGATCCCGGCCCGGGGCGCATCCTGGTGCCCGATGCTCTCAAGGGGCTCGAGGACATTGCCCGCGCCGCCCGTGCCCGCAGCGCGGCAAGAATCGTCGGCGTCACCGGCAGCGTCGGCAAGACCACCACCAAGGAGGCCATCCGCCTGGTGTTCGAGGCCGCCGGGCCCACCCATGCTTCGATCAAGAGCTTCAACAATCACTGGGGCGTGCCGCTGATGCTGGCACGGCTGCCCGAGGGGGCGCAATTCGGCGTCTTCGAGATGGGCATGAGCGGCCCCGACGAAATCCGCCCGCTCTCGAAGCTGGTGCGGCCCCATATCGGCGTCATCACCACCATCGCCCCGGCGCATCTGGAAGCCTTTGGCAGCCTTGACGGCATCGCCCGCGCCAAGGCGGAAATCTTCGAGGGGCTGGAGCCCGGCGGCACCGCCGTGCTCAATGCCGACCATGCCCAGATCGGGCTGCTGCGCCAATTGGCCGAGGCGGCGGGCGTCGGCGTCGTCACCTATGGCGAGGCCGAGGGCAGCGACTGGCGCCTTGGTGACATCGCGCTGTCCGCCGAGGGCAGTACCGCCCGCGTCAGCCATGGGGGCGTGGATTATCCCCTCGTCCTGAACGTGCCCGGCCGCCACATGCTGGCCAATGCCACCGCCGCCCTTGCCGTTGCCCATCTGGCGGCCATTGCGCCGGAACGGGCCCTTGCCGCCCTGGCCGGCTTCGGCGCACAGGCCGGGCGCGGGGCGCGCCTGCTGCTGGGGCCGGCGGAAAACCCGCTGCTGCTCATCGATGAAAGCTACAATGCCAATACCGCCTCCATGCAGGCGGCGTTGGGGGTTTTCGCGGCCCAAAACGCCCCGGATGGGCGCAAGGTCCTCATCCTGGGCGACATGCGCGAGTTGGGACCGCAATCGGGGGCGCTGCATGCCAGCCTTGCGGCGCCGGTGCTGGCCTCGGGGGCGGAGCGGATTTATCTGGTCGGCGCTGAGATGGCGGCGCTGGCCGAGGCGCTGGGGCCGGGGCGGGTCGCCGCCCATGCCGCCAGCGCCGGCGAGATGGCGGAGATCGTGCTCAACGATCTTGCGCGGGGCGACGCAGTTATGGTCAAAGGGTCCAACGGTGTGGGGCTGATGGGCATCGTGCAGAAAATCCGCGAGCGGTTCGAGAGAACCTGACCCCGCGCAAAGAGGATTTCCCCCTTCATGCTGTATTTTCTCGGCCAGCTGAGCGAAACGCTGTCGGCGTTCAACGTCTTCCGCTACATCACCTTCCGCACCGCCGGCGCGGTGATCACGGCGCTGTTCTTCGTCTTCCTGTTCGGCCCAGGCATGATTGCGCTGCTGCGCGTCAAGCAGGGCAGGGGCCAGCCGATCCGCGAGGACGGGCCGGCGGGGCACCTCCTCACCAAGAAGGGCACCCCGACCATGGGCGGGCTGATGATCCTTTCGGGCGCGGTGATTTCCACCCTGCTCTGGGCCAATCTTTCCAATGGCTATGTGTGGGTGGTGCTGTTCGTCACCGTGGGGTTCGGCGCCATCGGCTTTTACGACGACTATCTCAAGGTCAAGCGCATGAGCCATGCCGGCTTCGGCGGCAAGCAGCGCCTGCTGCTCGAAGCGCTGATCGGGGGCATTGCCGCATTCGCCATTTCGCAGCTAGCCCAGGGCGCCTATGGCACCTCGCTGCTCTTTCCCTTCGTCAAGGATCTCGCCCTCAATCTGGGCTATTTCTACATTCTCTTCGGCGGCTTCGTCGTGGTGGCGGCGGGCAATTCGGTCAATCTCACCGATGGTCTGGATGGCCTGGCCATCGTGCCGGTCATGGTCGCCGCCGCCTGTTTCGCGCTGATCGCCTATCTGGTCGGCAGCGTGAATTT
>NZ_JAUCDN010000429.1:0-2183 GCF_034675085.1 Devosia sp. | reverse complement strand
GCGTGACAGGCCGGCGCTCTAACCAACTGAGCTACTCCCGCAGCGCGGGCGAACAAGTCGTTCGCGCAACGTGGCGTCCGTTTACCCAGCCCCCATGACGGTGTCAAGCGAGCAATCGTCCCCGGCATGACATTTTCGCAAAACCCCATGCCAAATGTGGAAAAACCCCGAATCGACAGGCGCTAGCGGGCATTTGTTGAAGTGGAAAACGAGAATCGCGGAGGCGTCTCGTTTCGCTCGCATCGGGAGGGAATTGGCTAACAGACTGCTAGCATCGAGCACAGCATCGCGTAACTGGTGGGCGATGACGGACTCGAACCGCCGACATCCTCGGTGTAAACGAGGCGCTCTACCAACTGAGCTAATCGCCCGCCGGGCCGGTTGGCCAGCAAAGGTGGCCCTGATTAGGGCCCCGCCCGGCCATCGTCAACCGACAAATGAAATGGCCCCGGCGCAAAGCGCTCGGGGCCGATCAAGAAACCGGAAAAATCCGGTCTTAGTTGATCGCATCCTTCAGGCCCTTGCCGGGCTTGAACTTGGCCTGGTTGGAGGCCGGAATCTGAATTTCGGCGCCGGTGGCAGGATTGCGGCCGGTGGACGCCTTGCGCTGCGACACGGCGAAGGTGCCGAAGCCGACGAGGCGGACTTCTTCGCCAGCCTTCAGCGAGCTCGTGATGGCTTCAAACACCGCGTCGACCGCCTCAGCAGCCTGCGCCTTGGTGATGGTCGCCTTGTCGGCGACGACGCCAACCAGATCGTTCTTGTTCATAGCGTTTCCTCACAGTGGAATTGCCCGCCCTCGCTGGCGAAGCTCAAAACGCGGCAACCCTTGTTCGATTCTGCGTGAAACGCAAGGATTTCCGGGCTTTTCACGAGGCCGGACGGTGCAGAACCGTTAATGGACCGGAAAAACGAACCCGACAAGACCGGAAAAGCCTGATGCCCCCGTTTTCGGGGATTTATCCCAGAAATTGCCGCTCATTTCCGCCCTTTTGCCGGCACTCTGCCGATGGAAAGCATCAGCGGCAGCGCCAGAAGATAGACGCCAACGGCCACCAGCCAGATCATTCCGGGCCAGGAATGCCTGATTCCATAATAGATGAAGCTGAAAAACAGCGGCCCGAACACGGCGGCAAGGCTGACCAGGCTGGCCAACACGCCCTGCAACTGCCCCTGCCGATCGGCATCGACCTGCCGCGTGGTGAGCGATTGCAGCGCCGGAATGCCCACCCCGCCCAAAGCAAAGAGCGGCGCCATGGCGAACAGAATCCACCCCTGCGTCACAAAGGCCAGCGTCAGCATGGCCCCGGCCTCGAACACCAGCCCGGCAACCAGCGCCCCGCGCTCGCCCAGCCGGGCCACGGCCGGCCCGGTGGCGAAGGCCTGCGCCAGCGCGTGGCAGACGCCCCATGCGCCCAGCGACAGGCCGATCATGCGGCCATTCCAGCCAAAGGCATCCTCGCTGAAAATGGCCCAGATGGTGCCATAGACCGTGCCGACGAAATTGAGCAGCAGGAAGATGGCCATGAGGGGAATGAGCGTCTTGAAGCTGAACGCCCAGGCCAGCGGGCGAAAGGGATTGAGCGTCTCCCAATCGAAACGCGCCTGCTTGCTGCCGGGGCGCGATTCGGGCAGCACGAACAGGGCCAGCAAGAAGTTGAGCCCGTTGAGCACCGCCGCCAGCAGGAAAGGCGCACGCACCCAGACATCGCCCAGAATGCCGCCCAGCACCGGCCCGATGATGAAGCCGATGCCGAACATGGCATGGAAATAGCCGAAGCGCTTGGCGCGCTCGCCCTCGCTGGAAATATCGGTGATATAGGCGGTGGCCACCGCCATATTGGCGCTGGTGACCCCGGCGATGGCGCGGCCCAGCACCAGCAGCCATAATTCGGGCGCCAGGGCCATGACGACATAGTCGATGGCCGCCCCCGCCAGCGACACCAGCAGCACCGGCCGCCGCCCGAAGCGGTCGCTAAGCACGCCCAGGATCGGCGAGCACAGAAACTGGCAGGCCGAATAAAGCGCCAGCATGACGCCGAGCAGCGTGGCGATCTCGCTGGTATGGCCGACATCGCGCAGCAGCGCCGGCAGGATGGGAAACACCAGCCCGATGCCGATGGCGTCGAGCATGACGGCGGCAAGAATGACGGCAAGGGCCTTGTTCAAGGGAAGCTCCTGTT
>NZ_JAUCDN010000428.1:0-2186 GCF_034675085.1 Devosia sp. | reverse complement strand
GCTGGCCACCGAGGACCGGCGCTTCTACGAGCATTTCGGCATCGACGTGGTCGGCACGCTGCGGGCGCTGATGAGCAATGCCCAGGGTGACAATTCCACCCAGGGCGGTTCCTCCATCACCCAGCAATTGGCCAAGAACCTGTTCCTCTCGCCCGAGCGCACGCTGGAGCGCAAGATCGTCGAGGCCTTCCTCGCCGTCTGGCTGGAATGGCATTATTCCAAGGACGACATTCTCAAGCTCTATTTCGACCGCGCCTATATGGGTGGCGGCAATTACGGGGTGGTGGCCGCAGCCGATTATTATTTCGGCAAGAAGGTGCAGGACATCACCCTGGCCGAGGCCGCCATGCTTTCGGGCCTGTTCAAGGCGCCGACGCGCTACGCGCCCCATGTGGACCTGGCCGCCGCGCGCGGCCGCGCCAATCTGGTGCTCTCCAACCTCGTCGCCTCAGGCTTCCTCACCGAGGGGCAGGTCACCGCCGCGCGCCGCCACCCGGCTACGCCGGTGAGCCGCGCCGCCGACGCCGATTCCCCCAATTACTTCCTCGACTGGGCCTTCGAGCAGTCCAAGCGCCTCATCGAGAGCCACCAGCACCGCTCCAATAATTTCGTGGTGCGCACCACCATCGACACCACGCTGCAAAAATATGCCGAGGAGGCCGTGGTCTCGACCGTGCTCGAACAGGGCGCGCAATATGATGTCAGCCAGGCGGCCATGGTGGTCACCGACACGGTGGGGGCCATCCGCGCCATGGTGGGCGGCATCGACTACGGCAAGAGCCAGTTCAACCGCGCCATCGTCTCCACCCGCCAGCCCGGCTCGGCCTACAAGATTTTCGTCTATTCCGAGGCCTTCGAGCAGCTTGGCCTCACCCCCTCCGACCTCATCACCGACCGGCCGGTCTGCATCGGCAATTGGTGCCCGCAGAATTACGGCCGCAGCTACAAGGGCACGGTGACGCTGGCCAGCGCCTTCGCCCAGTCGCTCAATACCGTGCCGGTGACGCTTTCGATCAAGACCGGGCGCGCGCCCATCGCCGAATTGAGCCACCGCATGGGGCTGCAAGCCGATTATCCGGTCACCGCCTCGCTGGCGCTGGGCGTGGCCTCGGTGTCGGTGCTGGACATGACCTCCTCCTATGCGGTGCTGGCCAATCATGGCCTCAAGACCCCCGCCTATGGCATCACCCGCATGACCACGCTCACCGGCGAGCTGGTCTATGAGAGCGATCCCGACGCCCCGCGCGAGCGCGTGCTCAGCGAAACCACGGTGGCCAACATGAATTCCATGCTGCGCGGCGTCGTCACCGGCGGCACCGGCACCCGCGCCCGCATCGAGGGCGTGCCGGTGCTGGGCAAATCGGGCACCACCTCGTCCTATCGCGACGCCTGGTTCTGCGGCTTCACCGGCAATTACGTGGCGGCGGTCTGGTTCGGCAATGACGACTACCACGCCACCCGCAACCTCACCGGGGGCAATCTGCCGGCCATCGCCTGGCAGAAATTCATGGCCTATGCCCATACCAATATCGAGATCCTGCCGGTCTTCGGGGTCGATTTCACCCCCGACAACACCGCCATCGCCGCCGCCGGCCCCGATGCCGCCGAGGACGAGCAGGACCAGCGCCCGCCCGGCCTGCCGGCAGGGGCGGCGCGCAAGCTGCTCGACCTGGCCGGACGCTTCGCCGCCGCCGCCGCGGCCGCCACCCCGCTTTCCGATCAGGCCAGCGCCGCCGCACCCCGCGCCACGCAGGGGCTCTAGAGAGTGCGGTTCGTGCTCCACCTTCTTCTGGCGATCGCCATTGCGCTCGGGGTCGGGTTCGGCCTGAGCTATTCCGCCCTCACCGATGGGCGGCTGTTCGGCATCGCCCGGATCGGGCCATGGCAGGCCTGGCCCGATGTCGGCGCGCCCGCGCCAAATCCCTATACCCGCGCCCATCTGGCGCGCATGGCGGGCTTTCCGCTCGGCCAGGCCGAGGGCCTGCAATTTCTCGCCACCACCGACAGCGCCGGCGCCCCACTCACCCGCGATTGCACCTATCGCCTCGCCGGCCACACCCCGCTCGCCACCTTCTGGACGCTGGTGGCGCTTGACATGGAGGGGGTCAACATCGCCGCGCCCGACGCCGCCCCGGCCCTGCGCAGCAGCGCCGTCATCCGCGACAATGACGGCGCCATCCAGGTCA
>NZ_JAUCDN010000427.1:0-2201 GCF_034675085.1 Devosia sp. | reverse complement strand
CGGTCGAGAATGGCGAAACGCAATTCCTCGTCCCATTCCCCCTGGAACAGCGCATGCTCGCGGAAATGCGCCTCAAGACGCATGCCCAATTGCTGGAGGAGGCGGATGGAGTGCTGGCTGCGCCCGTCGCAGCGCGCCGAAAGCCGGTGGATGCCGAACTGGGTGAAGGCCAGATCGAAGAGCGCATCCAAGGCCTCGCCCATATAGCCCTGGCCCGATTTCGCCGGGTCGATGCAGAAGAACACCTCTCCTTGTCCTGCCGTCGCATCGGCCCAGAGCAGGGAAACCTGCCCCACCAGCGCCCCATCGCGCTTGCAGACCAGGGCCAGGGTAAGCATGTCGCCCGGCCTTTGCAGGCTGACATTGTGGCGCATGATATCGAGCGCCAAGGCCGTCTCCTCGGCGTCCCGGCTGCGCTTGACCACGTAGCGCTGCACCGAGGGCAGGCTGTGATAGGCGCAAAGCGCGTCAAGATCGCCGCGCTGGAAACTGCGCAGGAAGAGTCTGTCGGTTTCGATGGGGAAATTCGGTGTCGTCATGATGCTGCGCTCCCGCCCGATTGCTGCATTGGCCCAAAGACGCAACGCCGCATCGAGTCGGTGAGTTCCCGTGCGCGGAATAGGCGCCCGATCACATTCTCAGAGAGCGCGCCTTGGCCGGAATTCGGGCCCCATGCCATTCGCGTCGCAGGATGGCGTAGTAAAATTCCTCGTCCCAGCCGCCCTTGAAGCGGGCATGCTCGCGGAAATGGGCTTCGCGCCGCATGCCCAGCCGCTGCATCAGCCGCCAGGAGGGAGCATTGCGCGTGTCGCAGCGGGCATAGACGCGATGGAGATCGGCTTCATCAAAGGCCAGGTCGAGCAAGGCGGCAGCGGCCTCGGTGGCATAGCCATGCCCCTGATGGGCGGGATCGAAAATCCAGCCCAATTCCGCCTGTCCGGCATCGAGATCGCGCAGGATGAGGGAGATTTCTCCGATCAGCGCGTCCTCCTCGGCCAGGTCCACGGCCAGTACGATCCGGTCGCCGGTTTCCCGCAACGCCACCTCGCCGATGCGCTGCTGCACCGCCAGCGCGCATTCGTCGCGGCTCAGCGGGCCGTCGAGCAGATAGCGCGCCACGTCCTCGCGGCTGCGATAGGCGTATACGGCGTCCACGTCCCCCCGGATGAAGGGGCGCAGGAAGAGCCTGTCGGTGCGCAAGGGATAGTCGGGTAAAAGCGGCATGCCACTCCCATTTTCAGCGGCGCACTCTTTCCTCTCCCGTCAGCAAATTCAAGAGAACTCTGCCTTGCCCGCCGCAAGGCGCCGTGCCAGCCTCCCCGTCATGTCCAGCCAACGCCGCCCCAATATCGATCTCACCACGACCTGCGATTGCCGGGCCGTCCGCCTTGCGGCCAAGGGCGAGGTCGTGTCGATGTTCCTGTGCTCCTGCCGCAATTGCCAGTGCGTCACCGGCACCGGCCATTTGAGCGTCGTGCTGTTTCCCCTCGATGGGGTAAGAGTGGAGGGAACGACCAAAACCCATGACCGGCCAGCCGAATCCGGGGCACTCTTCACACGGCACTTCTGCCCCGATTGCGGCACCACGCTTTATGCCCGGACCTCGCGGGCGCCCACGCTCTGCCTTTTGCCGGCCGGGCTCTTCGCCGGGCAGAACGATTGGTTCAAGCCGGGCCAGCTGCTTTTTGCCCGCAGTCATCCGGCCTGGGACCTGGTGGCCGACCACCTGCCCCGGCACCAGACCTATAGGCAGGAGCTATAGCCTCAAGATATCGGCAAGCCCCCATGCCGAGCCGCTCTTTGCGCTTTTCGCCTCCGATGCTATAGGGCACAACGAAACCGGCGCGCGCGCCAGAATGCGGATTCCATGGAGAATTTTCCAATGAGCAAGATCAAGGTCGCCAACCCGGTCGTGGACCTCGATGGCGATGAAATGACCCGGATCATCTGGCAGGCGATCAAGGACAAGCTCATCCATCCCTATCTCGACCTGCCGATCGAATATTACGATCTCTCCGTGGAAAACCGCGACGCCACCGACGACCAGGTGACGATAGATTCCGCCAATGCCATCAAGAAGCATGGCGTCGGCATCAAATGCGCCACCATCACGCCCGATGAGGCGCGCGTGGAGGAATTCGGCCTCAAGAAGATGTGGAAGTCGCCCAACGGCACCATCCGCAACATCCTGGGCGGCGTGA
>NZ_JAUCDN010000426.1:0-2207 GCF_034675085.1 Devosia sp. | reverse complement strand
GCCGCATCGAGCGCGACGAATGGATCAAGCAGGCCAAGGCGCTCGCCAAGGGCGGTGTCGAGGAATATCGCAAGGTCTTCGGGAAGGACCCGCGTTAAATGCAGCAGAGCCGGACCCATGAAGACGACAGGGGCACCGAGGGCGGTTTCGCCATCGGGACGAGCCTTTGCGCGCTCGTGGAGCCGGCCATCGTGAGCGCGGAAGGTGCCGCGCTCTGGTTCACCTATCTGTTGAGGCGGAAAGCGCATCATGCTCGCTGATAAGGATCGCATCTTCACCAATCTCTATGGCCAGGGCGACTGGGGCCTCGAAGGCGCGCGGGCACGCGGCGCCTGGGTTGGCACGAAGGAATTCATCGATGCCGGCCGGGACTGGATCACCAATGAGGTAAAGGCCTCAGGGCTGCGCGGCCGTGGCGGCGCCGGTTTCCCCACGGCGCTGAAATGGACCTTCATGCCCAAGGACGGCGCCGGCGACGGCCGCCCCAGCCAGCTGCTGGTCAATGCCGACGAATCCGAGCCCGGCACCTGCAAGGACCGCGAAATCCTGCGCCATGACCCCCATCATCTGATCGAGGGCTGCCTTCTGGCCGGCCGCGCCATGGGCGCGCATATCGCTTACGTCTATATTCGCGGCGAGTTCATCCGCGAGCGCCAGAATTTCGAGAAAGCCGTGCAGCAGGCCTATGACGCCCGTCTGATCGGCAAGAACAACGTCCATGGCTGGGACTTCGACATCATCGTCCATCACGGCGCAGGCGCCTATATCTGCGGCGAGGAAACCGCGCTGATGGAGTCGCTGGAAGGCAAGAAGGGCCAGCCGCGCCTTAAGCCGCCGTTCCCTGCGGCGATGGGCGTTTATGGCAATCCGACCACGGTCAACAATGTCGAATCCATTGCCGTGGTGCCGGAAATCCTGCGTCGTTCGGGCGCCTGGTTCGCTTCCATCGGCCGGGCCAACAATACCGGCACCAAGCTGTTCATGGTGTCGGGCCACGTCAACCGGCCGGCGACCTTCGAGGAAGCGCTGGGCGAGAGCTTCAAGGATATCATCGAGAAGCATTGCGGCGGTATTCGCGGCGGCTGGGACAATCTGCTTGCCGTTATCCCCGGCGGCGCCTCCTGCCCGGTGGTACGCGGCGAGGACATGATGGATGCCGTCATGGATTTTGACGGGCTCCGGGAGAAAAAGAGCTCGTTCGGCACCGGCGGCATGATCGTGATGGACAAGTCCACCGACATCATCAAGGCGATCTGGCGCATCTCGGCGTTCTTCAAGCATGAGAGCTGCGGGCAGTGCACCCCGTGCCGCGAGGGCACCGGCTGGATGATGCGCGTGCTCGACCGCATGGTGCAGGGACGCGCCCAGAAGCGCGAGATCGACATGCTGTTCGAAGTCACCAAGCAGATCGAAGGCCACACCATCTGCGCGCTGGGCGATGCTGCGGCCTGGCCGGTGCAGGGCCTGATCCGCAATTTCCGCGACGTCATCGAGGCGCGGATCGATCAATATACCTGGTCCTCGACCAGCGACGGCGCCGTGCCGTCGATTGCGGCGGAGTAAGCCGATGGCTCAGATCAAGGTCGACGGCCAGCTCGTCGAAGTTCCCGACACCTACACGCTGTTGCAGGCCGCCGAGGCGGCGGGCGCGGAAATTCCGCGCTTCTGCTACCATGAGCGCCTGTCGGTGGCCGGCAATTGCCGCATGTGCCTTGTCGAGGTGAAGGGCGGCCCCCCGAAGCCGCAGGCCAGTTGCGCCATGGCGGTCCGCGACCTGCGGCCCGGCCCCAATGGCGAGCCGCCCGAAATGTTCACCAATACGCCCATGGTCAAGAAGGCCCGCGAAGGCGTGATGGAATTCCTGCTCATCAACCATCCCCTCGATTGCCCGATCTGCGATCAGGGCGGGGAATGCGATTTGCAGGACCAGGCCATGGCCTATGGCGTCTCCGGCTCGCGCTTTTATGAAAACAAGCGCGCCGTGGAAGACAAATATATGGGCCCGCTGGTCAAGACGGTGATGACCCGCTGCATCCAGTGTACCCGTTGCGTGCGCTTCACCACGGAAGTGGCCGGCATTTCCGAGCTGGGGGCCACGGGCCGCGGCGAGGACATGGAGATCACCACCTATCTGGAAAAGGCGCTGTCCAGCGAATTGCAGGGCAATGTGATCGACCTGTGCCCGGTCGGCGCGCTGACATCCAAAC
>NZ_JAUCDN010000425.1:0-2215 GCF_034675085.1 Devosia sp. | reverse complement strand
CATTGCCGACGCCGGGATGGCGCGCGCCGGCCAGCACGCGGTCGGACATCTGCGCCGCCAGGATCGCCCCGCTATCGGTCATCTTGCGGGTGAGGACGCCCTGGGCGAACTGGTTTTTCTGCCCCACCACGCCGCAGACGCTATTGGGATAGCGAGGATCGTGGACGCGGTTCATCACCACCGTGCCCACCGCCAGCATGCCCTCGGAACTGGAGCGGTTGGATTCGAAATACATCGCCCGCATCATGCATTCCTTCTCGCTGAGCTGGGCCATGCCGAAATTCATCCCCAAAAAGCTGCACCCGCCCAGGCTGGAGGCGAGGACGGCCAGAAGCGCCAGGCGCGTTACGATTTTGCGAGGGCTGAACATGGGGCATCTCCGGGCTGTTGCAGCGATGCAAGCCCGACAGAAAATGCCCCAATAGGCTTAAAGGGGGTTTGAAAAGGGTGGTTAGCAAAGGATGAAAAGGCCCCTCCCGGAAAGAAGGAGGGGCCGGAAGCGGGGGTTAGTCCCGCCGGAAAACCAGGGCGGCGATCAGGGCGATGGCGCCCAGCGCCACCACCACGGGCACCGGATTTTCCTGCACGGCGCGGGTCGCGGCGCGAGCCTCGCGCTCCACCTGGCGCACCATGTGCTTGCCATGGCGCTGCATGTCCCTGGCGAGCGCGGCGGCGTTGTTCTGAAGCTCGCTGAGTTCCTGCCCGCCATAATCGCCAACGGCCTTGGTCAGCGCGCCGACCTCGCGCTGCAGCGCCTCGATGCGCGTGGAAATGGCATCCGACACGGTTTCCCCCGCATCTTCCGCTGCCTTTATCATCTGCCTGCCTGAACGGGCCATGGGACGCTCCAAATGGTTTGAACTCTCCCATCAACTCGGCGCCGGGCGGGAAGTTCCGACCTCTTTCATGGCAAAAAAGTGAGCCACCTGCTCTTGGCGGGTGACGCAGCCCTTCCCAAATGCACAATGTCCGGTACGCCCAGCAAGGAAACCCATAATGGCCCATAAGAGCCGCGAGCGCCTCAACCGGCAGTTCGACCGCCTGCAACAGCGCATACCCGACGCGGGGGCGCGGCTCCTGGCGCGGCTGCGCCGCCCCGAGGCGCGGCTGATCCGCATCCCCTTGGGTATAGTGCTGGTGCTGGGCGGCATTTTCAGCTTCCTGCCGGTGCTGGGCCTGTGGATGCTGCCGCTGGGCCTGCTGTTGCTGGCGCTGGATCTGGTGTTCCTGCAAGGCCCGGTCAACAACGCCATCGTGCGCGGAACGCGCCGCTGGAGCGTGTGGCGCCGCGCCCGCCGCGACCGCCGGAAGGCGGACAAGAGCTAGAAGACCCAGTTGGCCTCGATGTGATCGACGGCGGCGGCCAGCCTTTCATCGATGATGTGCAGATATTGCGTCCAGTCTTCCAGCCGGGTCACCGCGTCGGCGCCATCGGAAATGCCGCGCAGCGCCAGAAGCGGCACGCCGAACCTCTGGCAGGCGCGCAGCACGGCAAAGGTTTCCATGTCCACCATCTCGGCCTCGATGCCGTCATAGGCGGCGCCGGACACCACATTGGCGCCGGTAGAGAGACTGGCCGTGGGCAGGCCCAGCACGGTGGGCAAAGCCTGCACGGCGGGCAGGTCGAGCAGTGGCGTCTCGCCCCGGGCAAAGCCGAGCGCCGAGGCGTCCATGTCCCGATAGGCCACCGAATGTGCCTGATAGACCTCGCATTGCTCAAGCACGCGCGAGCCCGCCGAGCCCAGCGACACCACCAGCCGGGGAAGGGCGGGCATGCCGGCCAGCGCCCGCGTGACCGTCACCGCCGCCTCCACCGGGCCGATGCCGGTCATCAGCGGCGCGATGCGGGATTTGAGATGCGGTCCATATTCGGCGGGCGCGGCCATGACGTAGAGAATATCCATGGGCGGCACGCTACAGGCCACACCTTCCCGCGGCAATCGCCTGCCGACAGCGTCCAGCGGGCTCACTCGTTACTTGAGCGAACGCGCACAGACCTCTAAAGCGCGTCGCGATCTTTCAGATTCGCTCCATTAGCCTTAGCCTTTTATTTTAGCGCATGTCTTTATCCCGAAACCGGTTCCCACTTTCGGGAGACATGCTGTAGTTTGGCCAGCCCCGGAGCCAAGCGCCATGAGCAATCCCTTTTACCAGATCCTGGGCAACAATCTGGTCGCCAACATCACCAATTTCACCGTCTGGTTCGCGGTGACCT
>NZ_JAUCDN010000424.1:0-2226 GCF_034675085.1 Devosia sp. | reverse complement strand
CGCCGCAAACCAGCCATGATCGCGGTCTTCACCGGCTTCTGCCCGCCCGACGCTCTGATGCGCCGCCCCGGAGCCTTTCAGGTTCCGCCAATCGGCCGCGCATGGGTTACACGATACTTTCGTGCCGACCCTATCGCTGCGGGCTTAACGTCCCCTTACCCCGTTCTGTCGGATTATTGTCCGACGATCTGCGGCAGGGCTGCCAAATCTGCCGGCGTCAACTCGGTGGGAGGCAGTTCCGCCAGCGCCGCCATGCGCACGGTCAGTTCCTGGGCGCGCTTGGCCTCCATCTGCGCCATGATCGGGGCCATCTTGCGCGGGCTCATGGTCTTGGCCACGTGCAGCAGCACTTCCATGTCGAGATTGTTGAAGATATTGGCCGCGTCCTTGGGGCGCATGGTCTCATACATGGCCACGATACCGGCAAAATTGCCGCTTTCCATCTGCTGGCGCTGATCGACCAGCGCGGAAATCTGGCTTTCCAGCGCCTCCAGCGTCGCGGCGCGCTCCTCGATGCGCTTTTCGGCGGCATCGACGATGGAGCTGCGCAGCGCCAGCTCTTCTTCATATTTCTGCAATTCGGCCCGCCGCGCGGCCAGCCGCGCCAATACCTGCTGCTCGGCAGCAGAGGCGCCATCCGGCCCGATTAGCGGCACGGCGCGACCATCGGCAGTGATCTGCATGGGCACTGCGTCGCCCGAAGGCAGGCAATCAGTGGTCATGGTGGTAGCAAAATTGGCCTGCGGCGCGGGCGCGACCGCCTCTGCCCCATGATCCTCTCCCTCGGCGCCAGCAGCGTGCAGCACGAGCGCTTCCCCGCTTTCGGTGAGGGTCGCATCCGCATCGACGCAATAAACGCCCTGGATAGAAGCCGCTGCCACGCCTTCCGGCGCCGGTTCAGCCACGGCCTGCGGCAGCGTCGGCGTCTCGTCGGCAAGCGTGGGGGTCGTGTCGGTCAGGGTCGGTTCGGCGGCCATTGCCCCATCGCCCCCCGCAGCCTCGCTTTCGGCGGCCCGCGCCAGGCTCGTGCCGGCCAGGACATAGCCACCATTGGTCACCAGGCCCAGGGTCTTGAGCACCAGCAGGGCGGCGATAGCAACGACCACGACCGGCAACAGGCGGATTCTTGTCACGCGGCGGCTCCCCGGCGGCGGACATGCGCCTGCAACTGCTCCAGCGCGGTCTGCGCCTTCTTTGGCGGCTCCACCGGCTCGATGGCCTGGCTATGGCGCGCCACGCTGGTGATCTTGACGATCCGCTCCATCAGCACGGTGCCGGCATTGACGTGATTGGCCAGCTCGATGCCGAAGCGCTCGGCTTCCTCCAATCGCGAATTGAGCGCCAGGTCGGCCTCGACGGCGGTCTGCTTGAGCTCCTTGATCGCCTGGTTGGCCAGGTTGGTCGCACCCACCAGATCCGCCACCATCTGGCGCATGGCGTCCTTGTCGGCATGAAGGCTCTTGAGCCGCCCGTTGAGAACGACGCAATAACCGATTGTCAGCGCCAGCAGGATGGCGACGGCGCTTTCCACGAAAAGGCCAAGGGGCAAGCCGAACATCATCGTCCTTCCAGTTTCTCGTCGATGGCCTCGAAGGCCGCCATGGTGACTTTGGGCGGGCTGAGCGGGCGCGTCACCCGCACCGACACATTGTTGCCGATATGGCCCATGATGGCCTCGGTCAGTTCCACATCGCCGCAGCGCAGCCGGATCGGGTCGCTGGGCGCGCGCTCGAACATCACCAGATCGCCCGGCTTGATATTGAGCATGCGCGAGAGCGGCAGTTCCTGTTCGTGCAGCACCGCCTCGATCTCGACGTCGGCGGCATAGATTTCGGTGGCCAGATGGCCTTCCCAGATGGGGTCGCGGCCGAATTTCTCGCCCATGAACATCTGCAAAAGCTGCTCACGGATCGGCTCGATGGTGGCATAGGGCAGCAGGATTTCGATCTTGCCGCCGCGATCGTCCATCTCGATGCGCAATTCGATCAGGATTGCGGCATTGCCGGGGCGCGAAATAGCGGCGAAGCGCGGATTGGTCTCCATGCGCTCGAGCTTGAAATTGACCTGGGTCACCGGCTCGAAGGCGCGGTGAGTGTCTTCCAGGATGACCTCGATCATCCGCCGCGCCAACGCCATCTCGATGGTGGTATAGGGCCGCCCCTCGACGCGGATATTGCCCCCGATGCGGCGGCCACCCAGCAGCACGTCGATCATCGAATAGATGAG
>NZ_JAUCDN010000423.1:0-2235 GCF_034675085.1 Devosia sp. | reverse complement strand
GGCGCGGCGGCGCCGATTTTGCCGGTTTGACGCTCATTTTTCGCCCTCCAATATGGCGTCCAGCCCGGCCCGGTAATCGGGATAGAGCATCTCGATCCCCAGCGCCTTCTTGATCGCGCCATTGGAGACGCGCTTGTTGTCGGCGTAGAAGCTTTTCTGCATCGGCGTCAATTGCGCCGTCGCGAAATCCTGCGCCGGCGGCGGCTCCAGCCCCAACAGCGCCGCGCCATGGGTCACCAGGTCCTGGGGCGGGGCCGGCGCGTCGTCGGCCAAATTATAGGTGCCCTCCAGCCGCGCCGCGGCCGCCAGCGCCGTCACCCGCCCGATATCGGCGACATGGATGCGGTTGAACACCTGTCCCGGCTTGACGATGCGATGGGCGGTGCCGGCGCGCAATTTGTCGAACACCGAGCGGCCCGGCCCGTAAATGCCGGCCAGCCTCAGGATCGCCAGCTTCACCCCGCGCGCCCTGGCATAATCGCGCCAGGCCTGTTCGGCCGCCACGCGCCGGTCGCTGCGCGCATTGCGCGGCAACAGCGGCGCGCTTTCGTCGATCCAGTTTCCGCCGAAATCCCCATAGACCCCCACCGTGGAATAATAGCACAGCCATTCCAGCCCCTCGGCCGCGTCCAGATCGGCGCGGTGATGGATCAGCGCCGGATCGCCCTCCGGCCCCGGCGCGATGGAGAGCACCACATGGCTGGCTTTTCGCAGCACGGGCCCCAGCGTCGGGCCCGGCTCGGTGCCGGTGAAAACATGCGAAAAAACGCCCTGATCGGTTAACGTTTCCCCCCGTTCGCGTGACCTGTTGCTGCCCTCGATGGTAACAGTCCGTGAACGCAAACGCAGATGCGTGACCGCCTCGCGGGCGGAAAAGCCCAGCCCGAACACAAACACATTCATGGATTATCCCCGCTCCATTCCGCCAGCACGTCGGCATGCTTTTCCCGCGCCATCAGCCCGGCGCGCAAGGCCTCGGCGCGCTCCGGCGCCAGCCGGCGCAGCGCCCAGATGGCCACGCCCCGCACCAGCGGGCTCTCGTCGTCCAGCCGCTTTTCCACCAGCGGCACGAAATCAATCTGGCCAGAATTGCCGATGCCGATCAGGACGTTACGCAAAAACCGGCTCACCCCGATGCGTTTGATCGGCGAGCCGGAAAACAGCGCCCGGAACCCCACATCGTCCAGTTGCACCAATTCGGCCAGCTCCGGCCGCTCCAGCTCCGGCCGCGCCAGCAGCCGCGCCTCCCGGCTCAGGGAAGCGAATTTGTTCCACGGGCACACGGCCAGGCAATCGTCGCACCCATAGATGCGATTGCCCATGGGCGCCCGAAACTCCAATGGAATCTGGCCCTTATGCTCGACGCTGAGATAGGCCAGGCACCGCCGCGCATCCAGCCGGAAGGGGGCGGCAAAGGCCTGTGTCGGGCAGATATCGAGGCATTTCGTGCAGGAGCCGCAGCTTTCGGGCTGCCTCTTGTCCACGGGCAGCTCCGCCGCGGTTACAATGGCCCCCAGGAACAGCCAGGAGCCGAAATCGCGGCTGACCAGCACCGAATGCTTGCCCTGCCAGCCCAGCCCCGCCGCCTCGGCCAGCGGCTTTTCCATCAAGGGGGCGGTATCGACGAACACTTTCACCTCGGCGCCCGAGCGCCGGGCCAGCAGCCCTGCCAGCTCCTTGAGCTTGCCCTTGATGATGTCGTGATAATCGCGGTTGCGCGCATAGACCGAGATGGTGCCCAGCCGCTTTTCGTTGAGCAGCGCCAGGGGATCGCTTTGTGGCCCGTAATTGAGCCCCAGCATGATCACCGAGCGCGCCTCGGGCCACAGCCCGGTGGTGCTGCCGCGCCGTTCGGCGGTGTCGGCCATCCAGTCCATGTCGCCATGCCAGCCGGCATCGAGCGCCCTGGCCAGCTTTTCGGGCAGGTCCGGCCGCGCATCGGCGCGGGCGATCCCGAAGCTGTCAAAGCCCAGCGCCGAGGCGCGCTGGCGCAGTTCGGCGACCAGCTTTTCGCCCCTGTCAGAAGTCGAGATCGGCATAGCCCTTTTGCGGCGGCATGGCGACCACCCGGTCGTTGAGAAGGGTGCGGAAGGCGGGGCGCGACTTGATGCGCGAATACCAGTCCCGCGTCTCCCCCGCCTTGCCCCAGTCGATATCGCCCAGATAATCGAGGGTGGACAGATGCGCCGCCAGGGCGAAATCGGCCAGCGTCATTTCGTCTCCGGCCAGCCACGA
>NZ_JAUCDN010000422.1:0-2241 GCF_034675085.1 Devosia sp. | reverse complement strand
GGCGCAGGCGCAACTGGGCGCGCCCGAGCGCTGCGAGATCGGCCTGCGCGCCATCGATGAACGGCAGGTGGAAATCCGTCTCGTGCTGCGCGGCAAGCCGGCCAATCGCATGCCCGAGGCCGGCTTCTTCCAGGTGACCCCGCAAGGAAAGGCAAGCTGGCATCTGCGCAAGCTGGATTTGTGGCACGAGAGCCGCAATATCGTGATGCGCGGCGGCGGCCAGTTGCAGGCCGTGGACAGAGTGCGGGCGCAGACCGAAACCGGCGGATTTACCCTCAGGCTGCTCGATGCGGCGCTGGTGGGCCCGGCTTCGGCGCCCTTCATGCCCTACCAGCCGCAGGTGCCCGATTTCTCGGCCGGGCTGCGCGTCAATCTCTACAACAACAAATGGGGCACCAACTTCCCCATGTGGTGGGAAGGCGACGCGCTGTTCCGGTTTGTCCTGACGCTGGATTAGCGGTTGCGCAGGGCGAGCCGGCCTTCGTTCTCGGCGCCGTTGCGCAGGGCCAATGCCGCCGCCGCCAGGCCGAAAAGCCCCATGGCGCCATAGGCCAGCAGCGGGCCGGCGTCGTAAAGCAGCCCCGCAAGCGCCGGGCCGAGCACGCGACCCAGGGCGGAGACGGCCTGGTTGGCCCCGACATGCTGGCCGACCGCGCCGGCCGACGCCATGCGGCTGGCAAGGCTGGTGGTGAGCGTGGTCAGAAATCCCTGGCTGGCCCCGATTAGGACGATCCCGGCAATCAGCGTGGCGGGGCCGGCGAAGGGCACCAGCACCAGCGCCCCCGCCATCAACAGCGCCGCGCCGGCGCTGACCGGCCATTCGCCGAATTTATCGGCCAGTCGCCAGACCAGGCTCATCTGCACCAGCACATAGCTCAGCCCCGCCAACGCCAGCAGCCAGCCCAGCCGGTCGGCGCCCCAGGCAAAGCGCTCCTCGACGAAGAGACCCAAAGTGGCCTCCATGCCGACGAACATCAGCATGGACAGCCCGGTAATGGCCAGCAGCCGCAGGAACGATCCCCCCATGGGCTGGCCGGCGCCGCCGGCCTTGGCGGCGGCGGGGGATTGGGTAGGCAGCAGAAAAAAGGCGGCGGCAAGGGTGGCGGCGGCGATGGCCGCGCCGATAAGGCACAGGGCGGCAAAACCCCAGCCGGCGAACAGCGCGCCCAGCGCCGGCCCGATGGTGAAGGCGAGCCCGACGCTGGCCCCGCCCATGCCCATGATCCGGGTGCGCGATTTGGCGTCGCTGGAATCGGCCAGCATGGCCATGGCCACGCTGATGCTGCCGCCGCAAAAGCCGGCCAGCACGCGCGCCGCCAGCAGCACGGCAAGGCTGGTGGCCAGGGCGCTCAGCCCCAGCGACAGCACCGAGCCGGGCAGGGCCAGCAGCAGCAATTGCCGCCGTCCGATGCGGTCGGAGAGGCGCCCGAGCAAGGGCGCGGCGATGAACTGGGCCAGGGAATAGCCGGAAAACACCAGGCCAAGCGCCAGCCCCGCCCCGCCAAAATCCTGCACCACGCCGGGCAGCGAGGGAATGACCAGGCTGAAGGCCAGCATGTCGCAAAAGATGACGGCGCATAAAACCAGGCGCCTCGAGCGGTCCGATATCACAACGGCAATCCTGCGAGCGGCGGGCGCAACCCCGGCTGCACCTTCCCGCGCCTTTTAGGCCCCTTGCCGCCCGTCCGCCAGTGACATGCCGTCGCGTCGGGGCTTCGACTTGCCGGGCTTGAGGACGGTTTCTCCTCAAGGCGCCTTACAAGGCGCACGCACCCCTATCCTTGTCCCAGACGATCTCGATGGTGGAATGGGCGATGCCGTAATCATCCAGAAGCACGGCCTTGACCGCCTCCGACACCGTTGCGGGCTTCGCGCCCGGCTCAAGGTGGATTTCGAGCGTCGCCACCGGCTTGCCCGAGGTGATCGACCAGACATGGACATGGCTCACCTCGGCCAGCCCCTGCACTTCGGCCAGCAGCGTCGTGCGCAACTCGCCGATGGCGACATTGTCGGGCGCGCCTTCGAGCAGGATATGCAGGGAATTGCGGAACAGCCGCCAGGCGCTGCGCAGCACCAGCAGCGAGACCACGACCGACAGGATCGGATCGATCGGCATCCAGCCGGTGAGCCAGATGGTGACGGCGGCGACGATGGCGGCGACCGAGCCGAGCAGGTCGCCCAGCACATGCACCATGGCGCCGCGGATATTGACGTGCTCGCGGTCGCCGCGCGAGAGCACGA
>NZ_JAUCDN010000421.1:0-2247 GCF_034675085.1 Devosia sp. | reverse complement strand
GATTGAGGGCGAAGGCCAGCAGCACTGAAAGCACCAGCGGCACGAAGATGCCGGCCCCCAGATAAAGCAGGGCGGCGATGATGGCGAAGGTGGCGATGCTCTCGAAGGCGCTGGGACGGCGGCGCGAGAAACCGGGCGATGCAGGATAGTCGCTCAATTGTTCCCCCAATGATCGGGCTCAATGCCAGAGCGGCGATTTTGTTCCGCAATGCGGCCCCACAATCGGCGGCGATGATAAGAGCGGATAAAGCGAGGTCGATTGTCTCGCTTATGGTGACCTCAACAAATGGGGGGAATCATGGTTCGGTTTCAGACGATCGGGGCGGCCTGCGCGCTGGCCCTTGCCCTGGGGACGGGTCCCGTGCAGGCGCAGACGACCATAGGCAGCTACAAGGACAGCCTCAAACCGGATCCGTCGCAGGGCGAAATCGTGAACAGTCTGAGCAGCATGCTTGGGTCCATGGTGAACCAGATGCATGGTCTCGATCCGATTCTCACATCGGAGCCGCAAACGACACCGCCCCTGAAACCGCCCACCAGCAATCAGTCCGAACTCGAAAACATGCTGCAATCGGTTCTTCAGGAGCTGAAGGAAACCAAACAGGCGGCGGGCTCGACGCCCAAGGGAGCGGACAGTCAGACGGCGCCGGAGGATGATAAATTCGCGCGGGCGGCAAATGCCGCAGCAGAAAAGCTGAGGACGGAGGCTCGGGCGGAGAAAGAGGCGCGGGAAGCGGCCGCCAGGACGGCGGCGCTGGCCAAGAGCGCGGCGAACCGGAACGCGGAAATGCTGGCGGATTGGCGGCGCCTGTTCACGGCGCGATATCCGGCCTATGCCGGCAGCCCCAATTGGGCCTCGGTGCCGGCGGCGCTCAATGCCCATTATGTCGGCTCGTCCATCGCCACCATGCCCGATGGGCAATTATCGACGGGCAGCTTCGAGGTGGTTTTCGACTTCACCACGCTTTACGCCCATGGCGGCATGACATTCGTCTCGCCCAATCCCGATCTGGACGGCCATGTCAGCTTCAGCGGCAATGTGCTGACCGGCAGCGGCAATGCGCTGGTGAGCGATTACGTCTCGGGTGGGGCGTTCGGCGGCGATATCATCGGCGGTGAATGGAACGGGAAGTTTTACGGCGGCGCGGCCGAAATGATCCTGGGCGATTGGAGTGCGCTGATCGACAGCGGGCCCAATGCCGGCATGGTCTATGGCCAGGCGGGAGGCGTGCGATGACCCTGCGTCCTCTTGCGCTCGCCGCCTTCGCCCTTGTGCTCAGCAGCTCGGTTTGCGTGGCCGCGACCGGCCCGGTGACGGCGGAGGACGCCGTCATCCTGGCACAGGCGGACCAGTTGCTGGAAAGGCGGGACTGGCCAGCGGCATGCACGCTGATCGAACGGCATTTCGGGGCGTCTCCCGGCGATCTCCAGGCGCTGGCGCGGCTGGGGGAATGCCGGACCGGGTTGGGCCAATATGGGCGCGCCATCTATCATTACCAGCGCATTCTGGCCGAGGTCGACGCGCCGATCATCGCCGCGCGGCTGCTTTTCCTCGAAGCCGCGGCGGCCAATGGCCTGATCGAGATCGAAGCGGTGCCCATTGGCCTGCTGCCCCCCATCGTCAGGGGCGCGGCCGCGCTCGGAATCCTGATCGACAGCAACGCCAATGCCGGCACCTCCGCCACATCGGTGCAGGCCATGCTGGGGGCGTTTCCGCTGCTGCTGGCCGTCGATGCGAACAGCCAAAGCAAGCCCGACCGGGCGCTGACGCTGGGCGTCGAAGGCAGTGTCATCCAGCCGCTCAGCGCGGACTGGGCGCTGCTGTTCGGCGGCGAGGCGCGCGGCAATTTCTACACGCTCGACGCATCCAACAGCAATCAGAGCCTGCGGGCAGTTGCCGGCATCATCCATGTCAACAGCCCGCTGAGCCTGAATATGCAGGGCAATGCCGGACTGCGATGGACCGATGGCGCGGTGCAGCAGGTCATGGCGGGGCTGGACGCAAGGGGCAGTTTCGAGGTCGCGCCCGGACTGGCGCTGGGCCTGGGCGGCTCGCTCGGCCGTTTCGCCATCCCTGACGACGCGCTGCGCGACAATGTCACCAAGGGGGTGGTTGCCGGGCTGCAATATGACATCGCGCCGGGTCTTTCGGCGGGGCTGGACTATGTGGTGACGCGGGTGGACGCCAATAGCGGGCTCTATTCCTATTGGGCGCACGGCCCGCGGCTGGGCGCGACGCTGGCGCTC
>NZ_JAUCDN010000420.1:0-2261 GCF_034675085.1 Devosia sp. | reverse complement strand
ATGGCCTCCTGGCGGGCGATGATGTCCTCGATGGCCTGCCACCAGATTTCCCCCACCCCATCGACCAGCGCCGTGGGCACATAGAGGGTGAAAGGGGCAGCGTGGCGCCGGAGAATCGGCAGGGCATGATGCAGATTGTCCCGATAGGCGTCATCGAATGTCAGGACCACGAAGCCGCGCCCGGCGGCCTTGGCGGCCAGGCGCTCCAACGCATCGTCGAGGCTGACAATATCGAGCCCAAGCGCGCGCACCCGGGTGATGACATAGTCGAGAAAGTCGGGCTGCACCTGCAGAATGGCATTGGGCGAAAAGGCCGGCGGCGGCTCGGGCAGAACGCGGTGGAGAGTGAAGATCACGCCGCGCGAGCGTGACAGGGCACGCGAGAGGCGCGGCGCCTGGGCGAGCCAAAGAGCCTCGAACATGGCGCGAATGGCGAGATATTTCGCAGACATCCGGGCCCTGCCTCAGGCCGCCGCATATTCGGGCGCGGCGACGATATCGCAATCGGCGTAACCCGCATCCCTGAGGCGCGCGCGGGTGGCGGAGACCGCCTCGGGCTCGTCGGTATTGCCGGCCACCAGCACCAGTCGACCATCGAGGCCCTTGAAAACCGGCAGGCTCGACATGCGGCCGACCCGCCCGGTCATCACCACCACCACCTCATAAATATCGCCCAGCGCCTCGACCAGCGTGAAGGGCTTGCTCGATGAGGGCGCGATCGACTGCCCCTGCCCCCACACCACTTCGGCAAAGCTGTTGTCGGCGGATTTGTGCACCACATCGCCAAAGCTGGCGGCATCGGCGCTGAGATCGGTCAGCCCGGTTTCGGCGCCAATGCGGCCGCTGCCGGCATCGATCAGCGCGACGCTGAGGCCACGGCCGATGGCGGCGTGCACCAGTTCCTCCGCCAGCGCCTCGCAATCGGCATGGGCGCCATGGGCGGCGAGCAGCAGCAGATGGGTCTTTCCCAGCACCAGATCTGCGGCCAGCTTCTCACCCGTCAGGATGGTGAGCGGCGGCGCCTCCAACACTGGCTCAGGGGCAGAATCCCGGTTCCGGCGCAGACTTTTCATCAGCTCGCGGATATTTTCGCGCGTCGCCGCCGAGGCCGCAGGCTGAAGCCGCATCGCATCCATTTCGGCCATCACGGCATCGCGCACATCCTCCAGCGCGGCCTCGGCCGGTTCATCTTCAACGGGTTCTTCTTCCAGTTCGGTAGCCGCATCGGAGATGAAGGGCGGCTCGTCGAGCTCATCCTGGGGGCGCTCGCGCAAGGGTTCGACCTCCGGCGGCGCAATGATGACGCGGCCCGAGATCAGCTCTCCGAAAACGACAAGCCCGAGCTGAACCATCAACGCTCCCAGACCGACGGCCAGCAGGATAAGTGTGGTCTTGGGCGAGGCCGGCGACGCTGCCGGCACGGCCTGGGTGACGACGCGAACATCGGGCAGGGTCGAATTGGAATCGGTGCGAGAGGTCGCCTCGCTATAGCGCTGGAGATAGCTTTCGAGCAGGTCGCGCTGCGCCTTGGCCTCGCGCTGCAGGCCTTCGAGCGTCACCGTATCCTGCGTGGCGGTGGAGGCAGAGGTCTTGGCGCGGGCGAGATCGGCCTGCAACGAGGTTTCCAGATCGGCTTCGATGCGCGATTCGGCTTCGAGCGCATCGGCAACCCGACGCCCCTCAAGATTGATCTGGTTGTTGAGTTCGGCAATCTGCGCCGTCAGCGCCCGGATGGTGGGATGATTGGCCAGAAGCGTGGCCGAGCGCTGCGCCTTTTCGCCCTGCAAGCGTGCCTTTTCCTGGCTGAGCTGCTGGATGACCACCGAATCACGCACGTCAGCCACTCCATCTATGGGCTGACCCTTGGCGATCATGTCGCGAATGAGCGTAGCGCGCGACAGCGCCGTGTTCTTGCGCTCCTGGGCGGCATTGATCTGGGTGGCGATGGTGGAAAGCTGCTGGTCGAGCAGGCTGGTATTGTTGGCGCCGCTGAACAGGTCGTTGTTCACCTTGAAGGTGGCGACGGCCGTTTCCGCATCGGTGACGCGCACGCGCAGCTTGGCGATTTCCTCCGCAAGCCAGCCCGATGCTTCGGCGGTATCGGAAAGCGACAGCCCGGCGCGCCGCGCCACATGCGCCTCGGCAATGGCATTGGCGATATCGGCCGCCAATTTCGGATTGCTGGAGCGCACCAGCACCGAGATGATGCGGGAATCGCGCTCCTGCACCACGGTCAGGCGCTCATAAAGCGCGCGCAGCAC
>NZ_JAUCDN010000419.1:0-2288 GCF_034675085.1 Devosia sp. | reverse complement strand
AATCGACACCGGCGAAGCGCACCGTGCCCAAGGGCGGCTCGGGCAGGGTCTGGGGGTCCTCGGGATCGCGGATGGACGGTTCGGTGTCCAGGATTTCCATCAGCCGCTCGGTGGCTCCGGCCACCGATTGCAGGGATCCCAGCACCTCGCTGAGATTGGTCAGCGCACCCGAGGCCATCAGCGCATAAACCAGGAACTGCGCCAGTTGCCCCGCCGTCACCGAGCCCTCGAATACCGAGCGCGCGCCCCACCACACCATGAACACCAGCGCCGCCGTGCCCAGGAAGATCACCATGGTCACCAGCACCGCCCGCGCCAGCAGCCGGCGCAATTCGGCCTGATAGCTGGCTTCGCTGCGCTCATGGTAGAATTGCGCCTGGATCGGCTCCTGCGTGAAGGCCTTGACCGTGCGCGTCGCCCCCAGCATTTCGGTGGCCATGGCCGAAAGGTCGGCCAGCGCGTCCTGGGTGCGCCGCGACATGCCGCGCAGCCGCCGGGCGAAGGACACCACCGGCAAAAGAATCGCCGGCGCCGCGATCACCACCGCCAGCGTCAGGACCGGGCTGGTCAGCAGCATCATGGCCAGCGCGCCCAGAATGGTGACGAAGGAACGCAGCGCCAGCGAGAAATTCGAGCCCAGCGCGCTGCGGATCATGGTGACGTCGCCGGTGAGGCGGCTGGTGAATTCCCCCACCCGATGGGTGTCGAAATAGCGCGCGTCCAGCCCCAGCAGATGGGTGAACACCGCCTCGCGCAGATCGGCCAGAACGCGCTCGCCGATCACCGAGATGAAATAGAACCGCCCGCCGCTGGCCACGGCCATCACCCCGGCCACGCCCAGCACCAGCCAGCCATAGCGGCCGACATTTTCCAGGTTCTGCGTGATGAAGCCCTCGTCGATCGCCCCGCCCAGCAGCGCGGGAATGGCCAGCGAGGCCACCGCCGAAACCAGAAGGAAGACGATGGTCAGCGCCAGCCGCACCGGATAGCGCAAGACGAAGGGACTGAGATTGCGCAGCGGCCGCAACCGCCGGGGATTGGTGGCCACGGCCACGATATCGTCATCTTGCGCTTCGGCGTCGCTGCTGGCGGCCTGGTCTGTCATCGCTCGGTCACGCCATCATGCTGGTGCCTAAGATCGAGGATTGGATATAGGCACTGCCCGGCGGGCCGGCAACCGCTTTGTCCGGCGTGGTCCGGCGTGAAATTGCCGCCCCGGCGAGTTTTCGACAGGGCCTTGCGAATTGCGCGCCTATTCTATATGAAGCCGCCAACACCAGTTCTGAGCTCTCCGGGCGCCGCGGCGCCCGTTTGATTTGAGGCAACACCGATGAAGGCTGACATCCACCCGGACTACCACACCATCACCGTGGTGATGACCGACGGCACCAAGTATGAAACCCGCTCCACCTATGGCAAGCCGGGCGACACGCTGCAGCTCGACATCGACCCCAAGACCCACCCCGCCTGGACCGGCGGCACGGGCCAGCTTCTCGACCGCGGCGGCCGCGTCAGCCGCTTCAAGGAGCGCTTCAAGGGCCTGGGCATCTAAGCCATCCCTCGGAAAATTCAAAGCCCGGCCATCGCGCCGGGCTTTTTGTTATGCGCATCCTATCCCACACCCTGTCATGCCGGCGCCGGCCGGCATCCATTCTGAAGACCATCACCCCAGCAAGGGGATGTAGAAACATGCGGTGATGGATTCCGGCCCAAGGCCGGAATGACACTTTGGATGGGAAAAATTGGGGGCCCGATGAAGCGTAAGATGGGCTAGCTGCGCCCGAACGCGGCCTTGAGCCGGGCGAGCTGGTCGGCGACGCCGTTGACCGCGCCGGCCTCCATGGGCGGCAGCTTGCCGCGCTCGAGCGTATCGAACTGCATCACCCGCTCGAACAGGCGGTCGCCCTTGTCGATATAGTCGCGCAAAATGGCCGGCAGTTGCTCGTAGCCCGGCCCGCCCCGCTCCGAGGGGGTGGCGGAAAACTTGACCTTTTCCTTTTCGGAACGGGCGTTTTCGCGGGTGATCTCGCCTTCATTGACCGCCCGCTGCAACAAGAGCCAGGAGGCCAGTTGCATCAGCCTGGTGGTGAGGCGCATGGATTCGGTGGCATAAAGAAAAGCCGCTTCCCGGCCCAGGACGCGGCTGTCGGCCCGCCCCTCGCCATCGAGATAGGACGCAACGGCCTCGATCAGCCCCATGCCTTCGCGATAAAGTGCGTCGAACCCGCCCGAAGCCACGATGCGCGGCCCGATGGCGATCGCCGCTCCAGTCTCGTCCAATTCGGTCA
>NZ_JAUCDN010000418.1:0-2297 GCF_034675085.1 Devosia sp. | reverse complement strand
AAAATATAGGTGAGGCCGAATTCAGCCTTGAGATCGTCGAGCAGGTTGAGGACCTGGGCCTGGATGGAGACATCGAGCGCCGAGACCGCCTCGTCGGCGACGACCAGCTTGGGATCGAGCACCAAGGCGCGGGCAATGCCGATGCGCTGGCGCTGACCGCCGGAAAAGGCGTGCGGATAGCGGCCCACCGCATCGGGGGCGATGCCGACCTTGGCCAGCGTATCGAGCACCCGGTCTTCCAACTCGCGCCCCCGGGCGATGCGGTGCACGCGCAGCGGCTCGGCGACGATATCGAAGACCCGCATATTGGGATTGAGCGAACTCATCGGATCCTGAAAGATCATGCGGATATCGCGGCGCCAGGGCTTGATCTGGCGCTTATCGAGGGCACTCAGCTCCACCGGCTCATGGCCGGGAGGATGGTAGTGCACATGGCCGGAGGTGACGGGCTGGGCCTTGATGATGCAGCGGCCCAGCGTGGTCTTGCCGCAGCCGCTTTCCCCCACGATGGCCAGCGTCTCGCCGGCCTCGACGCTGAGGCTGACATCGTTGAGGGCCACCAGCTCGCGGCCGGGCCGGAACAGGCTGCCGCCAAGGGTGTAGACCTTGGAAAGATTGTGGACGGAAAGAAGCGTGCTCATGCCGGCTCCTCCTCGGAGACGCGGGTGAGCAGGTGGCAGCGGGCCATATGGTCGGCGCCGATGGCAGTGCGCTCGGGCCGCGTGCCGGCGCAGGGCGCGAAGGCATAGGGGCAGCGGCTGGTGAAGGCGCAACCCGCCGGCCGGTTGCGTGGCGAGGGCACATTGCCCTTGATGGGCAAGAGGCGCTGCCGCTCGGCCTTGCGCGACAGGCGCGGCACCGACTTCATCAGCGCCTGGGTGTAGGGGTGGCTGGGCGCGCGGAAGACATCATAGACATTGCCCTGCTCGACCACGTCGCCCAGATACATCACCGCCACGTCGTCGGCGATTTCGGCCACCACGCCCAGATCGTGGGTGATGAACAGCATGGCCATGCCGAAATCGGCCTGCAACTGGCGCAGCAGATCGAGGATCTGGGCCTGGGTGGTGACGTCGAGGGCGGTGGTAGGCTCGTCGGCGATGAGCAGGCGCGGCGTGCAGGCCAGCGCCATGGCGATCATGGCGCGCTGCCTGAGCCCGCCCGACAGTTCGAACGGATAGGCGTTGGCGCGGTCGCGGGCGCCGGGCACGCCCACCTGATCGAGCAGGGCCACGGTGCGCTCGCGGGCCTTTTTGGGAGGGAGATGCTCGTGCAGGATGATGATCTCGTCGATCTGGTCGCCGATGGTGTGGACCGGGGACAGCGAACTCATCGGCTCCTGGAAGATCATGGAAATCTGCGCGCCGCGAATGGCGCGCATGGCCTGGCTGTCGGATTTGAGCCGGGCGATGTCGACCTCGCCGCCGGCGCCGTCGAAGACGATCTCGCCGCGGCCGATGCGGGCGTTGGAATCGAGCAGGCGCAGCACGGCGCGGGCGGTGACCGATTTGCCGCAGCCGCTCTCGCCGACCAGCGCCAGCGTCTTGCCGGGGGTGAGGGTGAGATCGACCTGGCGCACCGCCTCGATCTCGGCCTCGTCGGGCGAGGTGAAGCTGATGGACAGATCGGAAACGGTAAGGATGGGTTTATCGGCCATGGGGATCTGCGGCATCACGAAGGCCGTCTCCGAAGAAGTTGAGAGCAAGGATCACCACCACCACGCACAGGCCCGGCGCCAGCAGCCAGGGCGCCGTGGCCAGGGTGCGGATGTTCTGGGCTTCCTGGAGCAGCGTGCCCCAGCTGACGATGGGGGCCTGCAGGCCCAGTCCGAGGAAGCTCAGCGCCGTTTCGGCCAGGATCATGCCGGGAATGGCGAGCGTGGCGGCGGCGATGATATGGCTGGTGAAGCTGGGCACCATGTGGCGGGTGACGATGCGCCAGTCGCTGGCCCCATCGAGCTGGGCGGCGGTAACGAAATCCTCGGTGCGCAGGCTGAGGAAACGCCCGCGCACCACGCGCGCCAGCTCGGTCCAGCCGATGAGGCTGAGAATGATGGTGATGGCGAAATAGGTCTGGATGGCGCTCCAGTCCTTGGGCAAGGCCGCCGCCAGCCCCAGCCACAGGGGAATGGTGGGCAAAGAGCGGATGAATTCGACCACGCGCATGACGGCGCTGTCGAACCAGCCGCCGTAATAGCCGGCAAAACCGCCGATGACGATGCCGAAGAAGAGGCTGAGCGTAACGCCGGCGAGACCGATGGAGAGCGAAATGCGGGTGCCGTGGATGAGGCGGCTCAA
>NZ_JAUCDN010000417.1:0-2320 GCF_034675085.1 Devosia sp. | reverse complement strand
GCGATGGCCGAGGCCGGTCTCACCGCCGACCAGGTCACCGGCACCGGCCGTGACGGCCGGATCATGAAGGAAGACGTGCAGAAGGCCGTGGCCTCGGGCACCTCGTCCGCTCCGGCCCCGGCTCCGGCGCCCGTCACGGTGCCGCGCGGTGCGGTCCCGGCCGAGGATGCGGCCCGCGAAGAGCGCGTGCGCATGACCCGCCTGCGCCAGACCATCGCCCGTCGCCTGAAGGACGCGCAGAACACCGCCGCCATGCTCACCACCTTCAACGAGGTGGACATGAAGCCGGTGATGGACCTGCGCAACCAGTACAAGGAGCTGTTCGAGAAGAAGCACGGCGTCAAGCTCGGCTTCATGGGCTTTTTCACCAAGGCGGTGGTCCACGCCCTCAAGGAGATCCCGGCGGTCAATGCCGAGATCGACGGGGACGAGCTGATCTACAAGCAATACGCCCATATCGGGGTGGCCGTGGGCACCGACAAGGGCCTGGTGGTGCCGGTGGTGCGCAATGCCGACCAGATGAGCATTGCCCAGATCGAGAAGGAAATCGGCAATCTGGGCAAGAAGGCCCGCGATGGCCAGCTTTCCATGGCCGACATGCAGGGGGGCACCTTCACCATCTCCAATGGCGGCGTCTATGGCTCGCTGATGTCCACGCCTATCCTCAATGCGCCCCAGTCTGGTATTCTGGGCATGCACAAGATCCAGGAGCGGCCGGTCGCCATTGGCGGGCAGGTCGTCATCCGCCCGATGATGTATCTGGCGCTCAGCTACGATCACCGCATCGTGGACGGCAAGGAGGCGGTGACCTTCCTCGTGCGCGTCAAGGAAAGCCTGGAATCGCCCGAGCGGCTGGTTCTCGATCTCTGATCCGCCGCAATCCGAACCTATTCGGGGGTCCGCTGGCGCGGGCCCCTTTTTCGTTACGGATTCGTGATGATCGGTGAGGCTCGATGCTAACAGTCTGTTAACGCATTGGCCCCAGATGAGACGGGTTGTGACTGCGTGTTTTTGCTCCCCGGGGTGTCTGTTGCGTTCCCTCCTGCCTGCCGCTTTTGCTACTCTCCTCGCCGTTATCCCCGCCAGCGCCAGCGAGGCGGATGCCGCCCTTATCGGGGAATTGATGGCCTTTCACGGCTCGCGCGCCATCGTTTCGGTGATGACCACCCATTGCTATGAAACCACCGGGCTCGACCCCGTATACAAACAGGCCAACGACAACTGGTATCTGCGCAATATCGGCTTTCTGGAGCTGGCCGACCGTGTCGTCGCCCGGCTGGGCGGGAACGCGGAGGAGCGGCAGAAGGCGGCGGAAACCTATGGCGGCACCCAGATCATGAGCGCCTATAACCAGGCCGCGGACAAAAGCGTTTTCTGCCGCGCCTTTCTCGAACAGGTCGAGAGTGGGGCCCTCGATATCGACCGGCAATTGCCCGCCGTCCTTGCCCGCGCCCAGGCCATCGCCACCCAATAACAGGCCGGCCCCCCTTTATGCGGGTTGGCTGGCGCGCGCCGTGCTTTAGGCTGGGCCGGCAATCGGGGGAACGGGCATGTTGAGGATGACGATGCTGGCCGCGCTGGTGCTGACCGGCGCCGTCCAGGCGGGAGAATGCACCATCGGCAATGCCCGCTATCGGCACGATCAGGCCGCCTGGTGGCTGAGTTTCAAGCCGGTGCCGCAAATGGCCGCCAGCAACCAGACGGCGGCTTTCATCATCGCGCTGCCCAATTCCGGGGTGACGCTGGAGGGTGCGGTCTACCGGCCCAATGGCTTCGGCTCTCCCATCTGGTCCATCAGCGGTCCCTGCGCGACCGGAAGCGCCGAAATCTGCGACTTTGTCGAGGGCGAGCCCTCCGCCATCTATGGCAATTACGGGGGCGTCGTCGGCTTTCTGGACGATGCGCGCGGCGCCGGGGCGCCGGACCAGGTTATCCTGCCCAGGCTGGCGGCGAGCCTGTGGTATTCGATGTACCGGCAGGACGAATTCGAGCCCGATATCGCGGCCGGCGACGTCTTTACCCTCACCGGTTGCGACTAGAAGGTCCAAGCTCGATCTGAACCGCCCTATCCCCCCGTGTCATTCGGGCCTGCGCCGGACTGACCCGGGGGGTGGCAAGGCCCTGGTTCTGCCCGTTCCTCATGCTTTTTGCCGACTTCGCAGCGGCTCCGGCATGGTTTAGCCATGCTCGGGCGCGACGGGGCTTTTCGCGTCGCGGGCGGTAGTCTATTGCTGCCCAAGGCATTACACTGCGCAGGCAATCAGTTTTCGGGGCTTTCAATGGCAGACCAATTCGACCTTACCGTGATCGGCTCGGGGCC
>NZ_JAUCDN010000416.1:0-2357 GCF_034675085.1 Devosia sp. | reverse complement strand
CTGACCCTCTCCCCCAAAGGAAGAGGGGACCAGGCAGCCGATGATTCTGACCAAACGTGAAATATTCTAAAGTCCCAGCTCGGCGCGCAGCTTGCGGGTCAGGCGGGCGGCGACGAGCCGGTGCGCCTCGCGCAGATAGGCTTGCAGCTCGGCTTCGCTGAGGGGGCTGGCGGCCGAGATCGCCACCCATTTGGCGCGGGCGAAATAGGGGGCGGGGCGAATGCCGGGCAGCTCGGTCATCATCTCGAAGGCCAGGTCAGACACCTTGAGCCAGATCTCGCCCGCGTCGTCGCCCTGGCCGCCATCGAGCAGGGCGAAGATCTTGCCGCCGAGCTTGGCCACCGAATTGTCGTGCCATTGATGCGTCAGCGTCGCGCCGGTCAGGCCGAGCGTGAACCTTTCGAAGGCGTCGCGTTGCAGAATGCGGGGAAGGGTTATGCTCAATGCTAACAGTCCGTTAACCGAAACGGCCTCGATGCGACGACGGCTCGGCGGGGATAAGTCAGCCGGCGGCGACGCCCAGTCCGATGGGGCAGGAGACGCCGGAGCCGGCCAGCCCGCAATAGCCGTTCGGATTTTTGGCCAGATATTGCTGGTGATAGGTTTCGGCGAAATAAAATTGCGGAGCGGCTGCTATCTCGGTGGTGATCGGGCCCAGCCCGCGCGCCGCCAGCGCCGCGCCATAGGCTTTTTCGCTCGCCTGCGCCGCCGCGAGCTGGGCCGGCGTTGTGGTATAGATCACCGAGCGATATTGCGTGCCCACATCATTGCCCTGGCGCATGCCCTGGGTCGGGTCATGTTCTTCCCAGAAGGTCTTGAGCAGGGTTTGCAGGTTGATCCGGGCCGGATCGTAGACGATCTGCACCGTTTCGGCATGGCCGGTCAGGCCCGAGCAGACCTCTTCATAGCTTGGGTTGGGCGTGCTGCCGCCCTGGTAGCCGGCGGCGGTGACGAGGACGCCGGGCAATTGCCAGAACAGCCGTTCCGCGCCCCAGAAGCAGCCCAGACCCAGATAAAGCGTTTCCGCCCCCTGCGGGTGTGGACCCTTGAGCGGGCGGCCGTTGACGAAATGGGTTTCGGCCACCGGCATGGGGGCGGCGCGGCCCGGCAGGGCTTCGGCGGCGCTGGGAATGGTGGTGGGCTTGGTCTTGAAAAACATGGGTTTTTTCCTTTCCTTCGCCGGTTCAGATGCGGTCCTGGCGCAGGAAGCGCTCGCGGCGCGGGCGCCGTCCTGTCAGGGCCAGCACGATGCCCGGAATCCCCAGAACGGCGAAGGCGGGGCTTTCGAGCAGGGCCTTGAAGGCGGTATCGAGCAGCTCGGCGAAAAACCGGCTGTCGAAAAAGGCCTCCACCGCCCCCAGGCTGGGCGCGTGCACTTGCGTCCATAGCGCCACCAGGCTGGTATAGACCAGCCCGCTGGCGGCGAGCGAGCGGGTGCCGTCGACGACAAGCAGGATGAGCGCCAGGGCAATGAGCCAGGTGCCCGCCACTCTCAAAAAAAGCCGCATGCGCATTTCCCGTGCCGGCGGGGACAAGTCCGGGCTGGCCTTGCCGTTCCGTTCCCCTGACGCGGTCCGAGTCTGCCACGGCCCGCCTGTGCTTCACAAGATGGGCAGGGCGGGGATAAAAAACAATCGCTGTTCGCCTGGACGTGATGTCTTGCGCTCGGAGCGCCGATAAGTATATTGCGCCTCGCTCGCGCCGGCTGTCGCCGGCCTTTCCGGTTTTCCATCCGGGGATAAGGCGATGCGGAGAGATGGCCGAGTGGTCGAAGGCGCACGCCTGGAAAGTGTGTAGGCGGGTGACCGTCTCGAGGGTTCGAATCCCTCTCTCTCCGCCATTTAATCTAACATATTAATATCATTGTACTTTGCTCTATGAAGGTGCCGACGCAAGCTGCATATTCAAGATCCCTCATGCTCTCTGAAGGCCGGATTTCTCCAACGCCGTGTAGGATTTCCGGCTTTTTCCTCGGGGATATTCTGATAGTAGTGCGCGCCCGTTACGGGTGGTCAGTGGCGTAGAGTCCGCCTTGGGAGGGGTTATGTCACCAAAGATTCGATGGGCCTTGGACAGCCGCAGCGCAGGGTGATATCTTTTGTCAAGCGTTGCGGATGGGGCTGCTTCACCTCACTATGCGGCCACTAGGTTGGTTGCTTGATGACCAGGCCAATTGCCCCCAGGGCGGGCTCGTCCTGCTGCTCCCAGCCGCTGAGCACCCGGGCGGCGGTTCCGATAGAGATTGGCGCATCCTCCCCCGTAAGCGCCTTGTAGCGCTCCCGCATCGGCGTGAGGAAATCGTCACCAAGAAGCGTGAGATCGCCGCCCAGGACGAAGGCCTCGGGATCGATGGTCTG
>NZ_JAUCDN010000415.1:0-2367 GCF_034675085.1 Devosia sp. | reverse complement strand
GGTTTCGCCGCGCGCGGCGGCCTTCACCGGGGCTGAGCCCGATTTGGTATATTGCGAGATATTATCATTGAGCTTGTTGAGATAGTCGAAGGCTTCCTCTTCGCCCATGATCTGCACCAGCGAGGCCAGGGCCGTATAGGCAGTGCCCGAGGAATTGGGATTGGCGATCTGGATTTCGTCGTGGAAGCCCGCATCGAGCAGATCGGCCCAGCACAGCGGCTCCGCAAGCCCCTTCTCGGCCAGCAGCTCGGTATTGTAGCCCCAGCCCAGCGCGCCGGCATAGATGCCCACGGTGCGATAACCCGAGCTTTCCGCCTGGCTTCTGGCCCATTCGTTCAGATCATCGAGTTGGGGCGATTTATATTCCATGGTCAGCTTCTCATCGGCAGCCTGCAGATGCGGGTCGCCCGTGCCGCCCCACCAGATATCGGTCTTGGGGTTGCTCGCCTCGGCGCGGATTTTGGCATAGGTCTCGCCCGAGGACAGGCGGACCATATTGACGTTGATGCCGGTTTCCTCGGTGAAGGCATTCACCATAAGCTCGCACCAGACCACGTCCGGGCTGCAGATCAGGTTGAGATCTCCCGCGGCCTGGGCCGAGACCGGAGTCATGCTGAGGCCAGCCGCAAGCGCGGCGACAAGAGTAAATCCTTGGCGCAAAATATCCTCCCATATGAATGGCTTGCCGGCTGTTTTTGCTGTCCTTGCAAGCGCGTGCAATGATTGCCTTTGGGGGAAATTCTTGTCAACCGCAATCGCATCCGTATTGATAGGATCGCTCGAGTTCGCCCGGCGAAGCCGGGGCGTGGCAAAGGGGTATGCGGCCCGGAAATGAAGAAAAATTTCGTCAGTGCGCAGGACGTTGCTGCGCTGGCCGGCGTATCGCGCTCGGCGGTATCGCGCGCTTTCACCCCTGGCGCCAGCATTGCCGACGACACCCGCCACCGCGTCGTAATGGCCGCCAACACGCTCGGTTACCAGGTGAATCAGCTGGCACGGGGGCTGATGGTCAACCGCAGCGGCATCGTGTGCCTGATCGTCACCGAGATGGATACGCCGTACCGCTCCCGGCTGGTGCGGGTGCTGACCCAGGCATTGCAGGATGCCGGCAACATTGCCATGATCATCAATACCGACCGCTCGGACGAAAGCGTCGCCCAGGCGCTGCAACAGACCATGCGCTACCGCGCCGATGCCTCGATCCTGCTGTCCGGCCTTCCCGACCGCTCCATCGTCCAGAGATGTCTCGACAATGGCCAGCGCCTGGTGCTGATCAACCGTGACGATCCGATAGAGGGCCCCTATCGCATCAATCTCGATGATGCTGGCGCGGCCCGACAGGCGCTCGATGCTTTTCTCGCCGCTGGCTGCCGGCGCCTGGCCTTTGCCAATTCCGCCGTGGGCACCCCCAGCCTGATGGCAAGGGAGCAAGGATTCCTGGAGGCGGCGCAAACCTGCGGACTGCCAGTTGCCGTCGCCCGCCACGGCGCGACGCTCTATCAAAGCGGCACCACATTGGCGCAGAGCCTGTTGGCGGGCCCCAACCGCCCGGACGCCATTTTTTGCGTCACCGACCTGATCGCCTGCGGCGTGATGGATGTCGCCCGCCAGCAATTCGAGCTGCGCATCCCAGAGGATTTATGCATCATCGGCTTCGATGACATCGAGCAAGCCAGTTGGGGCGCATATGAACTCACCAGTTTCGCCCAGCCTATAACCGCCATTGCAGACGCAGCCATGGCGGCCCTCGCCGACGACGCGCCGAACGGCCTGACTAACCAACGGCTCAATTCACCCCTGATTTGGCGCAAGACGGTGCGAGAGCCCAGCTAGCCATTGCTGGCAACATCCAGCTCAAGCGAAATTGGCTACACAAAATTTATCAGCTACCTGTGAATTTGCAAAACGTTAGCCGTTGTCGTTATTTGCCATAGTTGTCGGTTGGGCAGCGCCGTGGCTTTTTCTCGCCATTCGGTTCTTTCTCCGCCCCATCGATGGCATCATCCACGCCATGGACCGCTACCGTGCCGATAATAGAGCTCCATCTCTGAAAATCGAGGGTAGGCGAACCTGGCCGAGGGATGGACAGTAGGTGAAGTCGACCACCCCCAGAGCGTTCGGTCGCTCGAACGCCCGATTGACCTTGTCCAGCAGCCACGGCGCTTTGGGATTGCTGATCGTGGTGATGCGGGACTTGCCGCGTGCACAGCCTTTTGCCGAGTGGCAGGGGCGGCCGCTTAATGCCGGCTACCGGCTCGATTTCTTCGACGTCCCCCCTCTCGACGTGACGGTAAAAATCATGTGTAGGTTCCCGGATGTGAGTGACGCAGCCTATCAAGCATCAACGGTACTGAAAGTCGTTACGCC
>NZ_JAUCDN010000414.1:0-2378 GCF_034675085.1 Devosia sp. | reverse complement strand
TCGTCTTCGTCAGCAATGGGGGCATCCGTCCCTCGCGCGACCCCATGGTGCAGGTGGTGGTGGTGCCGGCGGGCGCCGATGCGGCCGATGACTGGATCGTCGAACAGGCGCAGGCCGGCGATATCGTGCTGACCGCCGACATTCCGCTGGCCAGCCGCGCCATCGACAAGGGCTGCCACGTGCTCGGCTTCACCGGCAAGCCGTTCACGCCCGCCTCCATCGGCATGGCGCTGGCCATGCGCGATCTCAAGCAGCATTTGCGCGAAACCGGGGAAATCGCGGGATATAATCCCGGCTTCCGCCCCGCCGACCGCTCGGCCTTTCTCAGCGCGCTCGATACGCTGGGGCGACGGGCGAAAAAGCCGGCGGAGTAAGGAATTCTTAAGTCCTTGAAAAGCGAACATTAACCATAATCGTAAAAATTGAACCCGGTTGCCATGGAGCTGGGTTCGGGCTGTGTCGCTTTCGCGTTTCCTCTTCTGCCTCGTGGCGACCGGATGCCTGCTTGCCGGCTGCGCCAAGCCGCCCAGCGAGGCGCCATTGGCCAGTGCCCGCTCCGCCGCCGATGCGGCGCTGGTGACAAGGAGCGTTCAGACCGTGGCCGATCGGATCGCCGAGCGGCCCATGCCGCAGCAACTGTTCTCGCATGGCGCGCTGGGCGGGCGCACGCTGGCGGTGTCGAGCACCGCCGATATCGTGTTGCGCCCCGGCGAGGTGGTGCTCACCTTCGACGATGGCCCGCGGCCGGGCCGCACCAATGCCATTCTGGCGACGCTGGCGGACTTCAACGTGCGCGCCACTTTCCTGATGCTGGGCGCCTCGGCGGAGGCGCATCCGGCGCTGGCCCAGCAGGTGGCCAGAAGCGGGCATACGGTGGGCAGCCATACCTATGGCCATGTCGACCTGAGCCAGCTGAGCCGGCAGGCGGCGCTGGACGAAATCGCCAAGGGAGAAGACGCGGTGCAGGCGGCGCTGGCGCGAGGCGGGCAGACCATATCGCCCTTCTTCCGCTTCCCCTATCTGGCCCAGACCGGCTTCCTGCGCACCAGCCTGCTGCAAAGCAGCGCCGTTGTGCTGGATGTCGATATCGACAGCAAGGATTATTACCGCGACGCGCCGGCGACCATCGTCGAGCGCACCATGGCGCGGCTGCGCGCGCGGGGCAGCGGCATCATCCTGTTCCACGACATTCATGCCCGCACGGTGGAGACGCTGCCGCTGGTTCTGGCGCGGCTGCGCGACGAGGGCTATTCGGTGGTGCGGCTGGTGCCGCGCGCCAGCGGCGTCTTCGGGCGCGATCTGATCACCGCCGCCGGCCCCGACGTGTCCGAAACGCTTTAAAAGGGCGTGGCGTCCTCTCGCATCTACTGGCCGGGTTCGGGGTTGGGCGGGTCGGTCTTGAGCAAAGCATCGGCCTGGCGCTCGCGCAGGCAGCGGTCGAGCGCGGCGAACCAGTATTGCTGCTCGCGCCCCTCGGGGCGCCCATCCTGTTCCCACAGAAAATAGGCAGTTTCCCGCACTGCCCGGTCGAAGACAGGATCGACCCAGGGGTCCTCGCTGTTGGATGTCACAAATCTGCTCCTGTCGGTCTGGCCCCGCAAACCGTCGGCCCGCCAGAGGGCATAACGGCGGTCGGGGCGAATAGCTCCCGCGCGGAACGATCCGGCCCGATCACACTTGTTTCAGCAAAAGGAGAGCGAGATGGAGATTTTTCGTCGTATCGACAGCGCCAGCTCGGCCGCCGACGCCATCGTCCTGACCCTGGGACGCACGGCGCAGGGCGAGGTGCTGGCCATGGTGGACTGGCCCGCGCGGGGGCAAGTGCCGCCGGGCCGGGTGGGGCCGCTGGCGGTGCCGGAAGCCCTGAAACTGGCGCGGGCGCGGCGGGAGGAGGGCGGCTTTGCCGAAATTGCGGTCAAGCTGCCGGCCGAAAACCTGTGGCGGGCCGAATGGGGCGTATTGCGGCCCGAAGCGGAGGGGCTGAGCGCGGAAGAGGCCTATGAGCTGGCCAGCGCCACCGAGGCCAGCCGCGACGCCTGAGGCTCAGTCGTCGTCGTCTTCCTCGACATCGGTGAGATAGACCGAGATTTCGAGGTCGATGCCGTGGCCGGCAATGGCGGCGGCGGCATGGGCGGGGATGCGCGCCGACATGGATTCGCCCTCTTCGGGATAGTCGAAGGCGATGTCGAGAACGGCCCTGCCGATGCTGCGCTCCTCAAGCATGGCGGCGATGGCCGGGCCGGAGCGATCGGCGAAATCGAGCAGGGCCCGCACCGGATTGGCGGTGGGCAGGTCGACCTGGGCATAAAAGCTGGCCTCGGCGTCCTCGGCCTCATAGCGCCCGGTGAGCTGGCGCAGGCGCCGGTCGAGATCGGCCT
>NZ_JAUCDN010000413.1:0-2380 GCF_034675085.1 Devosia sp. | reverse complement strand
CTTCTTGACCGTGGGGGAGATGGCCTTGCGGATGTCGCCCAGGGCGATGGGGGCGGCGGCGATGACCAGCCGGTCGAAAGCACTCTGCTGATGCTGGCGGTCGAGCGCGGCGGCCACCGATTTGACGAATTCGGTTTCGCGGTGCTCCACCGGATCGGTGCGCGGCTCCATGCCGCCGCGACTGAAGCCGGCCGGGGCGCGGTTGCCGCCGGAGCGGTCGGAGACCAGTTCCTGCGCCTGTAGCGGCTCGATCGACCACTCCATTCCGTCCACCTGGCGCAAGCCCTTGCCCGGCCCGGTATATTCGACGATGCGGGCCTGGGCGCCATTGGCGATCAGGATCCAGGTAATGGTCTTCTTCATGGCTATCTCCTACAGGTTCTGGTCATGAGGGGGCGCCTCCTCTTGGACAACGCACCGTTGATCTCAAGGTTGTGCGAAGCGGCGCGCTTTGCAAGCCATGTCCGGTGCAAAGAGCAGTTGGCCGCGCGCGCCGGCGCTGCTACATGCTTGGCCGTGCGCCTCGCCCGGGGCGCGGAGTTTTTTCATGAGCCTTCCCTCATCCAGCCCCGCGCCGCAGACGGCTCCGGGGGCCAGCGAAGCCCGCAAGGGCGTGATCGCGGCCGTCATCACCCCCATGCTCTGGGGCGGCTTGCCCATTCTCTTCCGCCTCGTCGAGGAGGCGGGCGCGGTGATGATCGTGGCCGAGCGTACGCTGTGGTCGCTGCTGCTGCTGGCGGGCATTCTTGCCTTTACGGGCGGGTTCGGGGCGGTGAAAAGCGTCTTCGCCGACTGGCGGCGGGTGCGCGATACGGCGCTGGCGGCGGCGCTGCTGGCGGCCAACTGGCTCATCTATGTGTGGGCGGTGGAACGCGGGCAGGTGCTGGAGGCCAGCTTCGGCTATTTCATCAATCCGCTGGTCAATGTGCTGATCGGCATGGTGCTGCTGGGCGAGCGGCAGAACCGGCTGCAGACCATTTCCATCGCCATGGCGGCAGTGGCCATTCTCATCCAGGCGGTGGGGCTGGGCACCATACCCTATATTTCCCTGGGGCTGGCGCTGACCTTCGGTTTTTACGGCTATATCCGCAAAACCGCCCATCTGGGGCCGGCGGCCGGGCTTTTCGCCGAAACGGCGATGCTGGCGCCGGTGGCGGCGGTCTATGTCGCCTTCATGCTGGCCAGCCAGGGCCCCGGCGTCCATGCCGATCCGGTCAAGCTGGTGCTGCTCATGCTTACCGGCCCGGCCACGGCGGTGCCGCTGCTGCTCTTCGGCTATGCGGTGCGGCGGCTGCGCTTTTCAACCATGGGCATGATTCAATATATCACCCCGACCCTGCAATTTCTCGTTGCCACGCTGCTGTTCCACGAAGCCCTCAATGGCTGGCGCCTGTTCAGCTTCGCGTTGATCTGGGTGTCGCTGATGGTCTTCAGCTATGACGGCTTCCGCCGCCGCCGCAGCCGGGCCCGCGCCGTCCCTCTCTAGCCCGCGGCTGGCGCGGATGATCCGGGCGATGATCTCGAAAGTGGGTACGAAGGGCGAGCCGGCGCGCCAGACCAGCGAGAGCAGGCGGCCGGCATGGGGATCGTCCAGGTCGTGGACCGCGATGCGCGGATCGCTCGCCTCCTTGCGCAGCGCGATCCGGGGCAGCAGCGTCACCCCCTGACCATTGGCGACGAATTCCACGATGGTGGAAAGCGAGGTCGCGGCGAAGATGCGCGCCGCCGGCCCCCCGCCCAGCCCGCAAGCCTCGATGGTCTGGTCGCGGAAGCAATGGCCCTCGTCGAGCAGCAGGATGCGCTCGGGCGGGATCTGGGCCAGCGAAACCGGCTGGCTGGTGGCGTCCCTGCTGGCGGTGGCCAGCACGAAGGGGTCGTCGAACAGTGGCCGGGCCACCAGCGGCGCGCCGTCGGCGGGCAGGGCGGTGCCGATCAGGGCGATGTCCAGGCTCCCTTCCACCAGTCCGGCCAGCAGCGCCTCGGTGCGGCTTTCGCTGATGGCGAAGCCCGGCTCGGGCAGGCCCTTGACCAGGGCCGGGAAGATTTCGGGCAGCAGATAGGGCGCGACCGTGGGGATGAGCCCGAAGCGGATGGGCCGCGCCGGCGTGTCGGCCTGGCCCAGGGCGAAGGCGTTGACCGCCTCGGCCCGCCGCACCGTTTCCTGCGCCAGGCCGATGAATTCGCGCCCGAAGGGCGTCGGGAGCACCCCCGATTTGTGCCGGTCGAACAGCGGGGTGCCGCACAGCGCTTCCAGCGACAGAATCTGCTGGGACAGCGCCGGCTGGGTGACGCCGCATTCCTGCGCGGCGCGGCCGAAATGGCCGGTGCGGGCCACGGCCAGCGCATAGCGCATCTGGCGGAGCGAAATGGGCACGATTAG
>NZ_JAUCDN010000412.1:0-2400 GCF_034675085.1 Devosia sp. | reverse complement strand
GCGTCAAACCAAGTTCGCGGTACCGCTAATGAGCACCAACGTCCGCTTGTGGGAAACTCGCATGGGCAGTCGAATGGCCGGAACTGGGGCGCACAACCGACGTCCTGTTGGATGAAGAACTGAGCCGATTTCCCTCGTTTCGTCGACCGCTCCCCCAAACGAGTGACTGCCCCTTCCAACCTCGTCAGTACTGTCAACTTCCCCTGGGAAAGGAAAAGGCCCGGTGTCCCGCGCCTTTGTGAGTTGATGGAAAAGCTGTCCGTTCGTGAATGGAAACGCTCGCTTCACTAGTGGAAATTCTATGGGGCGCGTCACAACAACAAGCGTCTCACCACTACCCTTTTAGCGAATGGTGGTGTCCCAGGATTGGCATTCTGAACATGTGCCAATGCCGGTCGACCAACTAACCAGTCCGATTGAAAAGCCCCGGTTTCCCGGGGCTTTGTTTGCAATCAAAAGTTGAGGCCAACTGATGCCGACATTGAGTGCGCATAAATCGGACTTTTGACCATCCTTATGAGGCGATCACAGTAAGCCCAGTCAGACGCTTTTAGCTGTCGTGGTCCCTCAACTCTCGCACTCCAAACACGCCCCGATTTGTCCTAGTGCCCGCTGGCTGCCATTCAACTTTAAGGAGGTGAGGCAAACTTTGCCTCACTTCTCTGCGTCTGATGCCAGGAATTTGGTCAAACCTCATGGGCGGCGACACTCACACGTCTTCTAATACCTCCGCTCAGCTGCAACCGGTCGTGGTGCCGCAGGTGTCGCATTTCAGGCAGGTGCCGTTCCGCACCATGGTGAAATTGTGGCACTCGGTGCACTGGTCGCCGGTATAGCCCTTCATCTGCGCTTCGGCGCGCATGAGGCCGGCATCGCGGGTGGGGCTCGCCGAGGGCAGGGGGTTGAGCTCGCCCGCCGGGAAGGGGGCGGGGGCGACGCCGGGCTCGGGCTTATAGGCCGTGGTGGCCTTGAGCGCGGTGACGGTCGAGGCCGCGGGGGTGGCGTAGCGCGCCGCCTCGGCGGTGGGCACCAGCATCAGCGAGCTATTGGCGGTGCGGCCGCGCGTCATGCCGCGCGAGACGAATTTTTCCGCCGGAACCGGCTCGGAAGCGCCGCGCGCGGCATTTTCCTCGGCCACGCCCTTGCTCAGCGCCGTCGGCGCCGCATCGGCGGGCACATGAGCCAGATCGTCCCGGTCGAGATAGGAAATGGCCAGCTCGCGGAACACATAGTCGAGCATGGACGTAGCGTTCTTGATGCGGTCATTGCCCATCACCATGCCGGCCGGCTCGAAGCGGGTGAAGGTGAAGGCCTCCACATATTCGTCCAGCGGCACGCCATATTGCAGGCCCAGCGAGATGGCGATGGCGAAATTGTTCAGCATGGCGCGGAAGGCGGCGCCTTCCTTGTACATGTCGATGAAGATTTCGCCCAAACGGCCATCTTCATATTCGCCGGTGCGCAGATAGACCTTGTGCCCACCCACGATCGCCTTCTGCGTATAGCCCTTGCGGCGGAACGGCATTTTTTCGCGCTCGCGCACGCGCTCGATGACGCGCTCGACGATCCGCTCGGCCACCACGGGTACGCGCGCATCGGCGTTCTGCGCCACCAGCGCCTCGACGGCATCCTCCTCCTCGTCATCGGCCGCGGCCAGGATCGAGGAATTGAGCGGCTGGCTGAGCTTGGAGCCGTCGCGATAAAGCGCGTTGGCCTTGAGCGCCAGCCGCCAGCTCATCATATAGGCCTGTTTGGCGTCCTCGACCGTGGCGTCATTGGGCATGTTGATGGTCTTGGAGATGGCGCCCGAAATGAAGGGCTGCGCCGCCGCCATCATCAGGATGTGGCTTTCCACCGAAAGATAGCGCTTGCCGCTTCTGCCGCAGGGGGTGGCGCAATCGAAGACGGGCAGGTGCTCGGCCTTGAGGTGCGGTGCGCCTTCCAGCGTCATCGCCCCGCAAACATGGACATTGGCTGCCTCGATATCCTTCTTCGAAAAGCCCAGGAAGGGCAGCAGCTCGAAGGAGAAATCGTTGAGCTGCTCGTCGGTGACGCCCAGGCCCTTGAGGAAATCGGCGCCCAGCGTCCACTGGTTGAAGACGAACTTGATGTCGAAGGCCGAGGCCATGCCCTTGTTGAGCGCCTCGATCTTGTCGTCGGTAAAGCCCTTGGCCTTGAGCGTGGACGGATTGACGCCCGGCGCCTGGTTGAGATTGCCATGGCCGACCGCATAGGCCTCCATCTCGGCGATCTCGGCCTCCGAATAGCCCAGCGTGCGCAGGGCCGGGGGCACGGCGCGGTTGATGATCTTGAAATAGCCGCCGCCGGCCAGCTTCTTGAATTTCACCAGCGCGAAATCGGGCTCGATGCCGGTGGTGTCGCAATCCATCACCAGCCCGA
>NZ_JAUCDN010000411.1:0-2411 GCF_034675085.1 Devosia sp. | reverse complement strand
CCGGAGCAGGTCGAAGGCCGCGTTCGCATAGCCCAGCGCACGTTTGAATTCCTGCTCGGACATTCTTCCCCTCGCGCCCGCTGCACCACCTCGCCAAATCAGATGACGAACAGGTCAGGACATATGCGCAGAGTTATGGCCCAGCCAGCAGTAAATACAACTGGGTCAGGACCATAAAGGGGCCAAATACACAATCAAATCCGGTTTCAGGCGCTCGGCGCGCGGGTCGGTCGTAAGAGGAAAGCCGGAATCGGACCGTCATTGCCGAAGGGCGAGGTCGAGGGCGCCGAATCGGCGTCGGCCTCGGCGGCGCGGGGCCGGCTGCGTTCACGCTGCACCCGTTCCTTCGGCGGCCTGGCCTTTTCCGCCGCCGGTGCGGCTGGTGCCGCCTGAGAGGCGGGAGCCTCGGCGGCGGCGACCTCGGCGGCCGGACGGCCACGGGTGGCGCCGCGACGCGGCCGAGGCGCGCGGGCAGGGGTCTCGTCACCGGCATGCGGAGCGGGGGCCGAGCCGGCATCCAGATAGTCGATGGGCTTCTGGATCAACTTGACGATGGCGTCGAGATACTTGCCGTCGGCGGGGGCAACCAGCGTATAGGCGACGCCCGAGCGGCCGGCGCGGCCGGTGCGGCCGATGCGGTGGACATAGTCCTCGGCGTGCACGGGCACGTCGAAATTGAACACGTGGCTGACCTTGGGAATGTCGAGCCCGCGCGCGGCCACGTCGCTGGCCACCAGCAGGGTCAGCTTGTCGTGCTTGAAGGCATCCAGCGTTTCCATGCGGCTCTTCTGGTCCATGTCGCCATGCAGCGCCCCGGCGGAAAAGCCATGGCGCTGGAGCGAGCGGGCGAGGGTGGCCACGTCGCGCTTGCGATTGCAGAAGATGATGGCGTTGGTCAGCCCCTCGGCGCCGCGAATGCGCTCACGCAGCGCGGCGCGCTTCTCGTCGGGCTTGGAGGAAACCTTGACCAGCTTCTGGTCGATGGTCTCGGCGGTGGAACTGGTGCGGGCCACCTGCACGCGCACCGGGTCCTTGAGGAATTTCTTGGTCAGCCGCTCGATCTGCGGGTCCATGGTGGCCGAGAACAGCATGGTCTGGCGGCGCGGCGGCAGGCGCGAGCAGATCTTCTCGATATCGTCGATGAAGCCCATGTCGAGCATGCGGTCGGCCTCGTCGATGACCAGGATCTCGACGCCGGTGAGCAGGATCTTGCCGCGATCGAACTGGTCGAGAAGGCGCCCCGGCGTGGCGATGAGCACATCGACGCCGCGATCGAGCTTCTTGTTCTGGTCCTCGAAGCTCACCCCACCGATGATGAGGGCCATGGAGATGCGGTGATTCTTGCCGTATTTCTCGAAATTCTCGCTCACCTGCGCGGCCAATTCGCGCGTCGGCTCCAGGATGAGCGTGCGCGGCATGCGGGCGCGGGCCCGGCCATTTTCCAGAAGCGTCAGCATGGGCAGCACGAAAGAGGCCGTCTTGCCGGTGCCGGTCTGGGCAATGCCGATCAGGTCCTTCTTTTCCAGAAGATGCGGGATGGCCTGCGCCTGGATTTCGGTCGGCTTCGTATAGCCGGCGTCGGCGACGGCGCTGGTTACTTTGGTTGACAGACCAAGCGCGGAAAAATCATCAGTCAAGTTCGGTAAATCCACTCAGATTTGTGGCCCGAGGCCAGGTCCGTTCCGAAACATTCGGCCGGTGCGCCGGGGTCTTCAGCCGGAGACGGCAGGATAATGCCGGCGCATCCACGACTGGTCGGCCACCGGAAGGACGCGGCTTCGCCCATTCCACGGAGTGGCCCTGGCGCATTTCCAGACGGTCGAGCCCCATGACGGGGCAATCGCGCGAAAATGCGCAGCGGGGCGGACCATAGCGCAACCCCCTTGCCTGTCAACGGTTTTGCCGCATTTGCGGGCAAAGCCCCTCAATGTGGTTAGCGACGCGGATGCGCGGTTTTTTTGCGCTGGGGCGCCGCAATTCATTTGCTGGGCCGTTTGCGATTGGCTACAGCTTGGCCCGCCCCCGAAACCCCCGACACACAAAGGGCCTCCAATGAGCATGGATTCCGACACTGCTCCCGGCCCCGAGGCCGGGTCCGATCCCGATGTGTTCCGCGACAGCGAGGACCATATCAGCCCGCTCTGGCTGGAGCGGCTGAGCGCCTATCTGGACGCCGGCCGCAACGAGGACGTGGCCACGGTGATGGCGCCGCTGCACGCCGCCGATGTGGGCGACGTGCTCGAATCGCTCGATGCGGAAGAGCGCGTGCGCCTGGTGCGGGTGCTGGGCGACCGGTTCGACTATTCGGCGCTGACCGAGGTCGATGAATCGGTGCGCGTCGAGCTGATGGACGAATTGCCCAATGCGGAAATCGCGCGGGGCGTGGCCGGGCTCGACAATGACGACGCCGT